>REEF01000140.1 GCA_007695205.1 Planctomycetaceae bacterium | reverse complement strand
ATGCGTATGCCGAAATCGGCGCGAACAAGATCGGAGACGATCTTCAATTGAGCGCCCAAGGGAGCGTTGGGATACTGGCGGCGGTCGCCGACCGAACGCAATGCCTGATCGATCTGGTGTCGGCTCCAGTGAGCGGCAACGGCCGTCCGACGCAGATGTTGCAGCAAGGGCGGTTCCTCGGCCGAACGTGCCTCGCCCGATTCGGCGGGCAGTTCGGCTGAAGCCAGGGGCCACTGGTTCAGCGATCGGATGTGCGGAACGACCGAACGTTGGGCGGTCATCGCCAGCGGTTTAGGGATCGGTCCGACGAATACTCCGGGATTCCTAATCCGCTGCGAGTCGTCGACCGCGTCGATCGCGCGGCCCAACCAGCCGGTATCGCAGGTGGCGTCGCCGGGACGAGCCGTGTACCAGTCACGCATGGCCCCATCATGGTCTCGGTTGTTCGCTTCGTACCCAACGCCTTGCACGACGCTCAACCGCCCTTCGTTGAACAGTCGCGACATCCCCGTCAACGCCGGATGAAAACCCAGATCGTCATCGATCTTCAGCACTTCACGAGCGGTCAGCCGCAACGTGTGACGGTTGCGGCCGTAGTAGTCGTCCGAGACCGGTACGACCGTGTTCAAGCCATCGTTGCCACCGGTCAATTGGACGACGACCAACACGGTCGAACGATCCGACGATCGATCGACGGATGCCAGCGCGGTGCGCAACAGCACCGACGGTGCTTGGGGGGCCAAACAAAGCAGCGCCGGGTAACCTGCGGTGGCTTTCAAGAAGCTGCGGCGATGGAGGGTCATGGCGTTCTCCTCGATCGTTTCCGATCATGCGAGTTGGTATTCGGAGGTTTGAGTCAGCTCGATGGCCAATTGACGAATCGAAGCTGCTGTGAAACTATCGGACGTGACACGTTGCTGCCAACTCTGTCGAACGGGATCGGGCAGTTCCCCATCCAGCAACAGATCGGCCAACCATTGGGCGACGCGTTCGGGTTGATCGACCTGATATTTTTCCGCCAGCGTCGCCGGGTTCAGACGGCCTTCGTACGAGCCCGATTCGGCCAGCATGTTGGCGGTCAAGTCCCAGCGGGCAATCAGGGTTGCCTGGTTGATCCAGTCAGGCCCTACAGGAAAGCCTGCGGATGTGGGCGGCCGATAAAGATCCTGGCCCAGTTCACCCAGTTGCTGGCCCAACCGCATCGTGGGAATCGATCGCTCCATGGCGCGAGCCAACCCGACCGCCAGTTCGACGGGGGTCTTGATCCGTCGCCGATACGCGGCCGAAGCGAAGAAGTGCCGAGACCGCAGGATCTTTTCGATGATCGCTCCGACATCATCCTGCTCGTGAAACCGGGTGACCAGTGGTTCCAGAAATTGCGACGTCGGAATCTGGCGGTCGGTCGAATCGCTTTTCGTTGCAAGCTGGTTCGGTTCCCGTCCGCCCCCAACGTCGTCGGCGACCAACCACGCATATAGCTTGCGAACGATATTCTCAGCGGTCGCCGGATGCTGAGCCACGATCCGGACGGCGTCCTCAGCATCCCACGCTCCCTGCTGACCCAACAGGGTCTTCTGCCCATCGTCGAACTCGTGAGCAAAAAAACGCAACTCGTTACGCAACACGAATCGCCCGGTCAGTGCACGAGCCGCAGCGTTCAGATCGTGCTCATCGTAATGGCCGGGCCCGACACCAAATCGGCCCAACAGTTGATCAGCGACGTTGGTGGCCGGTTCGGACCGGCGACTTCGATCGGATCGAAGGCTCAGGTACAGAGCCGGATCGTCGATCACGTGCCCCAGCAACTGACGGTAGCTTCCTAGCGATCCTTGTCGCAGCGTATGGATCGACCGGACCATCAATCGGGCATTGTTCACTCCGTCGTTGCTGATCGCAAAGTGATGGTGCCAGAACAGGGTCATCTTCTCCAGCAGCGGATACGGAGTTTCGATCATCCTGCGTAACCACCACGCGCGGATCGATTCCGTCGAGCCGCCGGTGGCTGCGGCGGACTCGTATCCGTCGAAAGTGGCTTCGAATTCCGACAGATCTCCCGGAGGACGCAATAGTCGTTCGATCGTCTTGTCGGGGCCGTCGTCGATCGCCTGTTGCAGCGTCGACCAATCCGCAGCGAATCCGGCACGGCGCAACAGATGCGCTGCTCGCGGCAGATCCCAAGGCCCATCCGTTCCCGGTTCATACGGCGCCCAAGCGGCTTGTGGTGTCATCTCGCATGCTCCTTTGTCTTTCGCTGTCCTGAGCGTTTTGACTGACCGGATCGCGCGGCCGGCTCCGAACGCCGTGCTTCAGGGCTGGAGATCCAGTTCCAATTCGATGGTCAGTTGTTCGGCCTGATCACCGCCGGCGGCGATTTGCAGCCGGCCGATACTGCCCACGACCGCAGCCAACATTCCGATCTCCGCTTCCGCCTGTTCTCGCGAATGGCCTTTCTCCACCATGTTTTGCCGGATCAGCGTTTCGCGATTCGCCCGGACGATGGACGCCAGGCTGCTGCCGTTGAGTTGGGCGATCGAGTGATTTCCGGCCACCGGCACCGCCCCTGCTTTCGTCTCTTGCTGCAAGGCATCGATCAGATCCCGAGCCAGTGCATCGGTCGAGCTGAGGATCAAATGGCCGTCGAGCATTGCCAGGGCGGGTTGAAAGTTGAAACGTGTCTCGGCCGGCGCCCGATCGCTCTTTTCCGGTGGCAAAAAGGCAGCCAAGGTGTACTTGACGCCGGCGTGCGTGGGCTTATCCAGAATCAATCCCGGTTCGGCCTGTTGGCCGCGAGTGAAGTTGATCAAACCCAGCGCCTTCTGCCAGGCTTCTTCGACGACCAACGAGAACTGATCGGGGCGCTTCATGCGAAAAACGAATGCGACGCCCGGCAATTGCGGATCGGGCGTCCCGATCTCGGCAGGATACTCCTGCTGGGCGATCACCATTCGAACCTCGGGATGCAGCTCCGCAAGTACTTCTTCGGTCAGATCGCGGCCCGTGAAGAAGATGCCCATCATGTTTTCGAAGAAGATCAGCCCTGACGTGCGTTGAGGGAACAAATCGTCCTTGGCCGCATAGAATCGATGCAAATCGCGGTAGAAGCTGATGCCCGCGATCTGCCGGGGTACGTTCAGATTCGGCATCGCGCCGTCAGCCGCCCGGGTTGATCTCGCGAAGCCGGTCGGTAATGTCCCGTCGTCCGCGCGGCCATCGCTGGTGACGGTCATCGTCAGCGTTAGATCTTCCAGGTCCAACTCCAGTGTTAGCCAATCGGATTGCTTCCAGGCCTGCATCAGCGGCGCCAGCAGGAGAGTCAGCAGGGGATTATTCTGCTGGTCCAACGCAGCCGCCACGGGCGGCAATTCTTTCAGCACATCCATGCGGGCAAACACCGACGCGACCG
>REEF01000141.1 GCA_007695205.1 Planctomycetaceae bacterium | reverse complement strand
GCCGCCACCATCCGAGAATCCACCATCCGAGCCACCACCAGCCGAGACGCCACCGACGTTGGGCGATTCGATGGACCTGCCACCGCTGGCGACCGGACCGACCGATGCGGCAAGCGATCCGTTCGCTCGGTTCATGGTATACGATGACGACGCATCGCTGGTATATGAAGACGCAGACGACCGCTGGCAGACCACGGGCAACGAGCTGAGTTTCGATCCATCCAAGGTCACGGTGTCTCGTTATGTCCTGTACATGCAGGGGATCCTGTTGGGCGTAGTGGCCTTAGCCTGCTTTCTGCTGGGCATCGTTACCGGCGGCAGTGCGGCCCGAGTCGGTGAGATCCAGGAACCGATGCCCAGCGTGATTTCGGGACGGATCGCCCTGCGGACGCAGAGTGACGATACGTTGGCGGACCCTGGAGCGGTGGCCATGGTGTTTCCCCAAGAGACGAGGCCCGAGTCCCGATTCGAGTTAGTCGGCCTGCGTTCCCGCGATCCGGAGCCATCGGATGATCACCCGACGTTGCGTGCGATCCGCAGCTTGGGCGGCGATTATGCTCGAGCCGACCAGAATGGCGTTTTCCGTCTGCGCGTTCCGGATCGCGGCAAGTATTATGTGCTGGTCATCTCGGCCACGCGCCGTCGCACGGCGGACGACGAGATCCCTCGGCAGATGCGGGCCGAGCTGGGCCGTTTTTTTCAGCTCGAACCGGAGATGTTCGGCGGCTACGATTTTCGCTGGCAACCGGAAACCGTTCGCGGCGATCGACAGTTGAGCTTTTTGTTTTAAGCGCTAAGCACCGTGCGAGAAATAACGGACGCACTTTCGGCCCCCTCACCCTGCCCTCTCCCCCCGGAGGGGCGAAGGGACATCGGACAGTTATTTCTCGAACGGTGCTAAGCTGTTGCGGCATCCGGCCGGTCAGCGTGGGACGTTGCCGTCCGTCGTATGCACGGCGGGCAGGACCGAAGCTCCCGAACCGGGAGTCGTCTCCAGACCCAGCGTTCCCCAATCGAAGGATTTCCGCAGGGGATTATCGATCTCGGCAGCCGCTTGAATGACCGCCGGCCGTTCCGCCATCGACGGACTGCCCGGCGTGACGCCCTGCAACCGAGTGATGGGGCCCATGCCCTCGGGCAACCGTTCGGGCGGAGGCAACTGGCCAGGCTCGATGTCCCGATGGGGCTCCGTCTGCGGCGGTCGAGGAACGGCCGGTGTCGGCTGACCCGCCGGTGCGTACTGGGGAACCATCTGACCGTGCATGTGCGTATCGAAATGCATGGCTTGAGGAACCGGCCCTTGGCTGACGACGTCAGGACGCGTGTAGCCGTAGTCCAGGTAGTAGCTGGCGTCTCGCTCGCGAGCACGGCCCAAAGCGTCCCAGTAAGCCTTCTGCGGCCAGGGGCCTTCGGCCAGTTGGATGCTGTTGTATTCCAGCAACGAACCCTTGCGGAAATGCACCTCGGCAATCGCCTTATTGTACTCGATCAACGCGTTGTAGTAATCGACTTGAGCCAAAGCTCGGCGGCGTTGAGCTTCCAACACCAAGTCCAGGGTGCCGTCGCGAGCCCCGATCTCGTACTTGGCTTGAGCCGCATCCACGTCCACCTCGGCCGCCGACCAGCGATTAAAGTGCGTCTGAGCCAGCACGTAGTTGGCATCCAGGCGGCGGATGGCCGTGTTCAACAGATGGATCGTGTTTAGTTCGGTGTCTTCCAACTGGGCCTTCTCGCGAGCCAATTGCAGTTGCGCGTTGCGGACCCCAGCCAAAGCACTGCGAAAACCGACCGGCATGGCAAAGTTGAAGAAGAACGCTGCTTCCTGCCAATCGCCGGAGGTCAGTTCGCTGAGCGCCGAGGTGCCGATACCGTCGGCCGCCGGATCAGCGAAATTCTGATCGCTGGACCCGAAGAGGTTGTCGCCCGTGCCAGTCCAACGGTACAGCGCCCCGACGTCTAGCTGAGGCAGCAACTGGTTCTTTGCACTGACCAGTTCCAATTCCCGTTGTTTGATCAACCACTTCTTCTGACGCAATTCGGGGCTGCGCAAGAGTGTCTCGACGCGGATCGCATTCCAGTCGAAGTCCACCCGAGCCAAAGTCGGCTCGTCGATCGGCCGGATCAAGCGACCGTCCGCGGCCGCAATGCCCATCAACCAGCGGAGTTGTGTTTCCCGGTCGTACAACTGCTGTAGGCTCTCTTCGACACGGGCTCGGAAGTTGAAGTACTGCTCGCGTGCCTGAGCCTCCTCCTGCTTGCCCAACGTACCCTGTAATTCCTTCTCGTACGCCTGCTTCCAGGTCACCTGAGCCGCATCGCGACCGATCTTCGCTGTCTCCAAGTTTCGGTAGGCTCGATGCAAATCCCAGTAGGTGTTTTCGATATCCAAGACCATGTTCCGCACCGCCGCTTCGAAACTGGCCAGTGTCACGTCCGTATTGATCCGAGCCAGGATGATCGGGATACGATTGATCATCGTACCTCGACCACGCAACAGGGGCTGATCCCACCGCACCTCGAACGAGGTGGTCCAGGTGCTGGGGACCTTCTGACCAGCCGTTCCCGGGCCATTCCAACGACCGTAGTCCGTGAGATTGGCCACCGAAAACCGAGCACCAGTCGCCGACTTCTTGACCAGATCCGTCCGCAAACCGCCGTCATATCGGTCGGAGACGGTCGGAAACGCATCCTGAGCAACGGGGATGAATCGATTGACCGCCCGGTTCGTTCGATTCATGATGGCACCACCCGCCTGGCTGCCAGTGACGCGCAGCAACGCATCGAAGTCGGAAAGGGCCGACTCGACACCACCCGCCTGAGCTGCTGTTACCCGGTTGACCGGGGCCGCACCGGTCGCCGTGCCGCTGGGCGCGGTTTCCTGAATCGCCGGGTCGTAAACCGTCGGCGATCCACTGGTACGGCCGACCAATGCATCCGCAAATCCAAAGGGCGTAACGCCGCCCAGATTGCGGATGACTTTGCTGTTCTGTAGCGCGATCGTGATGCTTTCTTCCAAGGTCAGGTCCCAGATCTCGTCGAATTCCGGATTCGTTAGAGTCAAAGGTGCAAACGAATGCTCTGCGTCCGGCAGTCTGGCCGTATAGACGTCAGGGTACTCGACATCAGTCGCGTGGTCCAAATAATGCGACAGATCGCCATCCGAGTGGAAATAAAAGGGTTGAGTCGGGTGACAGCCTGTCAAGGTGATCAACCCGATCAACAGCAAGGCGACGTGCGTTTGGAGTTGCCGACTCATCGAATGGCTCGTTCCTACAGAGTTGCGTGGCTCATGCCCATCGACGCTAGCGGTCGAAAGGGGAAATCAAATCCTCCAAGCGGAATCGGTCCGCGATCCCGGAACACCCGGCTCCGGAATGCTGGAAAAGGGCCCCCCCTTTTACCTCC
>REEF01000142.1 GCA_007695205.1 Planctomycetaceae bacterium | reverse complement strand
CATTGGTCGATTAGTGGCCCATGCACTTTGTCGCTGGCGACTTCGCCTGAGCAGAGTAGATCGTTGCCGCTTCACTTCATATTGAATCTGAACTTGATGCCTGTCCCAGTGGTCTCGAAAAGCCCACGTCCGCGCTTGCTGAACGGATTGGGCAGCACGAAGATCCTCCGTCGCTCTGCATCCAGCACGTTGCGGATGAAGAGAATCCGGTAGCGATTGGTTCGGCCGTGCTGCTGCGATGTCTCCAACTCGGTGGCCCCCAGTTCAATGACGCAATCACTGCCCGTCGGGGCGGCATCCAGAGCCCGTTGCGATCAGCGGCGCCTGCGTCCTCGCTCTCGCGTTCCGTAAGCACGTCTTACGGGCGCACATTTTCCTGTGCATGCTGGCTTACTACGTCCAGTGGCACATGATGGAAGCTTGGCGTCCGCTACTGTTTGCCGATGAAGACCAGGCCGGCAAAACCACGCGTAACCCGGTTGCTGCTGCCGAGCGTTCGGAGCCTGCCCTGCAGAAGGTCCACAGCAAACGCCTCGAAGACGATTCGAAGGTCCATTCGTTCCGCACGCTCCTGGACGATCTGGCCTGTATCGTCAGCAACGTCTGTCGTTGTCCTGGTCTCGGCCCCGAGGCGCCCACATTCAACAAGATTACCGCGCCCAATCCGAAACAACAGAAAGCCCTCCAACTACTCCAAGAGATCAGCCTGTAGGCAGAGCAACCACACTCGTTTTTCGAGCAAACCCCGAAAAACATAGGCAAAATGCGCTTTTCTCCAGGGGGAACTTCAGGTTAGAGGTGATCGCTGTGCGGCGCTGCTGCCTGTCGCGGTCGCATCCACGTCGCCAATGTCGCCCCCAACGGTTCCTCTCGGGGTCCGAACCGAACCGGCTGTTAACCCGGAGGCGGCTGTTAACCAGAGAGTCAGAGAATTTGGGCTGTCATTCCGGGGGGAAAGGTCCCGTGGGCGTGTTTTTGGCGTGTCTCGACGCGAAAACAGAGAATTCTCGGTTTTGAAAGGCGTCGACGTAAGTCGTTGGTATTGCTTGGGATAACGCAAAAACGCCGAGGGAAAAAACTCTCGGCGTTCTGTGTTAACCGGACTGTCGGCGGCAATTTCGTAAGTTGGATCAGCTCCCCGAAAGGAAACCTCTTCGTTACAATACTCTGTTTTTTCTCGCGTCGTAACCCCTTTCTACGCAACGACTTGCCGAGGTTGCGTCTCTTTCGGGGGTGTCAGCGCGGAAGGAACACTCTTCGAACCAGCCGCCCTCCCACGGACACGCCGAACCCCACCGCAGACAGCAGACGCACGCGTGGGCGCCAGTCGTCTCGCCACAGTTTCCTGTTGTCCCGCCAGCAGCGGCTGCCGTCGCTGACGAAATCGTCGGTCGGTCGATGATGCCCGCATCCGCTCGAATCGACGCCTTGCATGTAGCGACGGCTGCCTTAGCTGGTGTAGAATATCTGTTGACCCAGAACTGCACACACATCGCGAATGCCCGTGAACTACGTCGCGTCTATCGATTGCTGGATGAACTTGGCCTTTCTGGCATGTTGATCTGCACGCCGATCGAATTCCTGGGAGGTGACGACCATGACACGTAATCCGATACTTGAGGAACTGCATGCAGCTAGGCGAAAAATCCTCGCTGACTGGGATGGCGACACTGCAGCGTACCTGCGGGATGCCCAGGCGAGGCTGGAAGCATCCGGTCGCCCGATTTCGCAACGCAAGCAGCGAACAATCCGAAGCACGGGAGCGGCGAAGTCGGGCGCAAGTGAAATGGAAGATCAATTGTCGCCGCCCCGTGATCGGTGACGTTGAACTAAGCCAGGAAGCTCGCTGTCTTCAGTGGGTCTGTCTGCGGGCCAGGAGGCGGCGAGTCGCGTTCTCATCTGGCCCACACCACGAACCACGGAATGGATCGAAGGGGCGGTAAGCCCCTTTCAAGTGGTCGAACGGTCCGGCGCCGCTCGGTCATCCCGATCGTTCCGCACCACACCACATCTTTGGACCCCAGTGGCGGGGGCCCTTGGATCATAGGATGCGTACTCGGCGCGAGCTTCAGCGCACCTTCTCAGCCGCCGCCCTTCAAGGTAAGCACATGGCGCACGATCAGAAACATACTCGCCGGGCATTCTTTCGCGGTTCTGGTGTCATCCCGAGCATGATGCAACGTACGGGCGAAATGGATGGCTCGACCAACACTGACCGGACCGACAGCAGCACGAGCGGTCGTGCGGAGAAACGCCGGAAGCTGTCAAAGACGCAGTTCAGCCTTCGTGGCTTGTTCTTCTTCACCGCTCTGGTCGCCATTCTCCTCGGCATGTATCGGGAGGAACTCATTCGTCACCCGATCTTGGTTTTCGGCTCGCTCGTCGCGGCGGTTCTTCTGACGCTACTGCAAGAAGGGGGCCTTCGGTTGTTTGATCGTTTGCTCTGGCGAATCTTCGGAGATGGCGATCGAAACGGCCGCTGACGGCACGTTTGGAACGGGGCCGTGGTTCGGGATTGGGTCGGGGTCCATACCCGTTGTTTCACGGGCGCAGGAGGTGGTAGACTGAATGCCGTCGTCCGAAATGGGACGGCTCGGATGCGGAACCAAGCGCTGAACGAGCGGACTGGAAACGGTTTGATGACCAGCGGGTGTGACCCCCCCCGCCGCCGTAGCTTTTAGCCAAAGGCCCCGTATCGAGTGTTGCAGCCAGCGTATAAGGCGGTATCGCCGAAGTCGCTGGTTGAAGCGTACACAGAAAGGACGCGAGGATGAACGGACCGGGCGTGGCCGTCCGGCTGTGAATGGTATGGTTCACAGGGGCGAACGCCCATCTCCTTGAGACATCTCTGGCTGTCGCCACCCAAACCGCTCCACATCATCACCACAGACTTGCCCGACGGCTTCAATTACTTCTGGCGTCCACACAGGCATTTCCACATCCGGCGTCTGGTTCGCCCGAGGTAGTTCACACGCAGGCAGCCCGAGACTGGCAGCAACCTCATCCCAGTCCTCCAATGCATCATAGCGGATCGCTTCTACGCCCAGATTCCGCCCGCCGTCGGTACACCAGGTGCGCCAGTAGCCACCGCGAATGCAGCTGTAGCGGGGATCGCAGATCTCGCGGTGCACAAACGCCTCGAATCCCGGTTCATCTCGCATCCGCTCGAGCCTACCACGCCACCCGGGTGCCAAGCGTGATCGCAGGGCACTGGCCTGAAGATCGCGGAGCGTGAGGCGATACCGGGGTGCGACGTCGGCGGTCATGGTCAGGCGGGCGACACGACATCACGCTGACCATTCGAAACCATACAACCGTAGCAATGCAAAAATGCCATTCGGGCCTGATTGCGCTTTAGTGGATCGCGGTTACGGGCATTTGACCCCAACTGTCGGGCGATCTACGT
>REEF01000143.1 GCA_007695205.1 Planctomycetaceae bacterium | reverse complement strand
CCGAGGGCATGCGGGGCCACCAGTACGATCGTCCGCCCATGCCTTCCGTATGGGCCCGCAAGCATGGTGACGGCCGTGTCTATTACAACTCGCTGGGGCATCGCGAGGATGTTTGGGCGAATCCCCTGTTCCAGAACATGTTGATGGCAGGTTTTTCCTGGACGATGGGCAAGGTCGATTTCGACCCGGTGACGAGAGTGCCATTCGAATTGGCCGAAGGAATGGGTGGCAGGCCCTGAGTCCTCGAAGGGCGTGGCTGCATTGCCCGCAGGATGCTGCTGTGAGCGTTTGGTGCAGATCAGTCGGGTCCAGGTTGTTGCAGCGCTGCTGCCCCCGCGCCCAGCGTTTCGCCTTGGTCGCAACACCCCCGTCACCCGCTCGGATCGCAGTTCTAGTGGCCAGTCAACCACCTGAGCGATTGGCCTTGCAATTCGCACACCCATCGCCGTCGCACGGGCCGGACGCGGAAGGGAGTTGCCCCAAGTCCTGGAGCGCTATTACGCTGCGTTCGCTCCCCTGCCGAACGGGATGAGTTTGTTCAAGGGTCCGACGGCGGCCTCCGTCGAGCACCTTGGCTTGCTGACCAGAACCCTGCAAGAGGGCACTCGTCCAGAGCGTCTCGCCACGTCCGGGCGAACCGGAGGTGATTCGCGTGTTTCCCGCGTGGCCGTCCGAATGGGATGCCTCCTTCCGGCTTCTCGCCCGCGGCGGGTTCCTCGTCTCCAGCGAGGTCAACGGCGGTGGCCGGACGCTGGCTGGCGAACTTCTGCGGTTCAGGACGGGAACATCCCAATCGCGAAAACTCAAGGCAACCGGCCGGCGCGGCGGCGAAACGCGGCGGGGGTGTCTCCCGTCAAGCGGCGAAAGGCCCGGGCCAAGTACTGGACGGTCCGGAAGCCGGCCTGCTGGGCGATCTGTTTGATCGGCAGGCTGGTCTCAACCAGCAGCGTTTTGGCCCGCTCGATCCGCACCCGGTCGATCTCTTGATGGATGGTGCGGCCTAGCACGCTGCGGAACCGTGGCTCCAGCCAGGTCCGCGAAACGCTCAGTTCGTCAAATACGTCGGCCGCACGGATCGGGCGGCAGGCGTGCTCGCGGATGAACTGGACCGCCCGGATGACCTCGCTGTCGTCGGTGGCCAGCACGTCCGTCGAGCGGCGCACGATCACACCCGCCGGCGCGATTTCCGGCAGGCGTTGGGGCGGCGGCTTCCCGTCCATCAAGCGATCCAACAACGCCGCGGCCTGGTAACCGGTCTCCTCGCTGTTGATGTCGATACTGGACAAGGGCGGGAGCGACAGGCCGCACAGGTACTCGTCGTTGTCCACGCCCAACACGGCCACCTGGTCCGGTACCGCCGCGCCCACGCGGCGGCAGGCATCCAATACCTGCAGCCCCCGGTCGTCGTTGGCCGCCATGATCCCCACGGGCTTGGGCAGCCCCGCGATCCAGCGCGCCAGCCATTCCTGCTGCTGTTCCCAACTCCGCACCCGCTTCCGCGGCGGATCTTGCAGCACCTGACATTCGTAACCGGCTTGTTCGATGAACCGCTGAAAGCAGTCCCCGCGGCGGTCCAGTCCGGGATGATCGCCGCGGGCGAAGCCGCAGAAGCCGAAGTGCCGGAACCCGCGTTCCAGCAGGTGTTCCGCGCCCAGCCGGGCGATCGCTTCGTTGTCGGAGCCGATGAAGGGAAAGGGCAGGTCGGGCATCGTTCCGCGCAGGTTCACCACGGGCAGCCGCGAGCGGCTTACCGCCTGGGCCAAGGCTTGATTGTCGATGCGCGCGAGAATCCCGTCGCCGCGCCACTTGGCCAGCCACGGCGGCGGCGGATCGCCCAGCCCTTGCGGCTGGAAATAGGTCGACCACGGGGCGCGCTCCCGCAGGTACCGGGCAATGCCCCGGAGCAGGCCCCGGCCGTAGGCGCGGGATGTCTCGATCAGAATGGCCACGTGTCGCATGGAACCCATGATCCTCGACCGTCGCCCGTTCTGCCACGGGCATCCGCGAAAAGTGCAAAAGTTCTGGCGGAATGTGTAAAACTCGGCACTGGGGATTCTTCGAGGAAAACGGTATGTTAGGGCTGTCGCGTCAGGGGTGAGGCACGGCGCTAGCCGCCGGTTGAGTGCGGGAAGAACCGGGGGCTAGCGCCCTTCCGCTCACCGAAGACGCTTACGGCGCGGATGGAAGCAGATGCGGGGTTGCGATGGATACAAAGACGGTTGGCATGATCGGGCTGGGCTTGATGGGCACGGCGCTCACGGAACGCTTGCTGGAGGCCGGGTACGCGGTCTGGGTCCACAATCGGACTCGGGACAAGGCCGAGCCGCTGGTGGCCCGCGGGGCGCGCTGGGCCGACAACCCGCTGGCCCTCTGCGAGCGGGTGCTGATCAGCCTGTACACGACCGACACGGTCGAGGAAGTGCTCGGCCAACTGGACGGCGGGCTGCGGCCCGGCCAGATCCTGATCGATACGACGACGGGCGAGCCGGAGCAGACGGTTCGGTTGGGGGACCGGCTGGCGGCCCGGGGCGTGCAGTACCTGGATGCGCCGATCTCGGGCTCGAGCGAGCAGACGCGCCGCGGCGAGGCGGTGGCCATCGTCGGCGGGCCGCAGGAGGCGTTTGCGGCCTGCCGCGACCTGTTTGACTACTGCGTGCGGCAGACGATCTACGCCGGACCCTGCGGCAGCGGATCGCGGATGAAACTGGTCAGCAACCTGGTACTGGGGCTGAACCGGGCGGCGCTCGCCGAGGGGCTGGTGTTTGCCCGGACCCTGGGGATCGACCTGAATTCCGCCTTGCAGGTGCTGATCGGCAGCGTGGCCTATTCGCGGATCATGGACACCAAGGGTCCCAAGATGGTCGAAGGCGACTTCCGCACCCAGGCCCGCTTGTCGCAGCACTTGAAAGACATCCGGCTGATCCTCGACGCGGCGGCAGTTGCCGGGCAGGACCTGCCGCTGACCGAGACCCACCGCCGGCTGCTCGAAGCGGCCGAGGCAGCCGGTTTCGGCGATGCCGACAACAGTGCGATCATCCGGGCCTTCGATCGAAAAACGGCAGAATGATGCACCAGGCAGATAGGGAACCGTTCCTGGACACCCAGGACCCTGGCACCGGCTTTGGTGCCGGCGTTCTAGGATTCTTTCCACGCCTTTCCATGAAAACGATGCGTTCCCTGCGACCGACGCGGTTTCGTTACGGCCTATAAGGGTGTTCACAAAAAGTATAAAAGTTTTGGCGAAATGTGCAAAAGTTGTTGCTAGGAGTTTTCGGTGTCACCCAGTATGCTGACGGAAGGCCACGGTCAGTTTTACTTAGTTGTCAGGGTCTCGGCAGAAGTACAATCAAGGTAACGAGCAGCGGTTGCTCGCACGCTGGCTGGTCAGGCCGGCGGAACCGAGGCGACG
>REEF01000144.1 GCA_007695205.1 Planctomycetaceae bacterium | reverse complement strand
GGTGAATCAGAATAGGTGGTTCGGCGTACCCCTTGAAAAGAGGGCTCCATGCAAACCAATCCAGCGACGATTCTGAGCGATGAAGATTGCCAATACGATCGATCTTGTATTGCACTGGCTGAAATGGCCGGTCGCTGGTCTGGCATTAGTTCTCCTGCCAGGAACGATCTTCGCGAGCTTTGATTTGATCCGGCAAATCGCTGGCCAGCCGAGTCTGATCTGGCCGTTTATCAGCGGATGCGTGCTGTACGCATTGCTGTGGCGGCTGGTTTTTCGGCACCGAGTGTTCGGCACGCTGCTGTCAACCTTCGAGCACGAACTGACCCACACACTGTTCGCACTGGCGACGTTCCATCCAGTCACGGAGTTCCGGGCGACGGCGTACCGAGGTGGCCACGTGTCGGTCCGAGGTCGAGGCAATTGGCTGATCACGATCTCGCCGTACTTTTTCCCGACCGCCTGCGTCTTCGTGGGCTTGATGTCGTGGCTGGTCTCCGTTAACAGCACCGTCTGGAGCAGTGGACTCATGGGGTTCGCCTTTGCGTACCACATCGTCGCCACCAAAGAAGAGACGCATCCGGGACAAAGCGACCTGCGCCGTGTCGGATTCCTGTTCGCAGCCATGTTCCTGCCTACGGCTGTCCTGATCTCGATGGGCAGCGTGGTCGCCTTCTCTTGCGGTGGATGGGGGCTGTTGGGTGCCTTCTGGGGCGACGTATGGCAACACAGCCGGAACCTGTTGTCGGGCGGCATCCGGTGAATGGTCTCGGGCAAAGCCTGGTATTCATTCGTGATCATCCGGGCGCTGTGGGAGTGTCTGCAGGTCATGGTGTGAATTATACTGAGTCCTTCGTCCAGCTACCAAGGAAATTAGCAGACCGACGTAAGCACCGATGGAACTCATTGTTCCAGTCACCAAAACAGGAGCGACTCATGCACAACATCACTCACATCGGCTGGTTGCTTACTGCGTTACTGGCTTGGAATTGTTTTGCCCCAATCGGTATGCCCGGTCTTGAGAAGTTTGGGATACTGGAAACCTGGATTTGGAATTCTGTACAATGGCGAGGACGTCATTCGGAATCGTTCCCTTGAACGACGAAAACAACGAAGTCAGGAGTCGAGATCGATGCTTACGAAAGCCTTGTCCGCTGGGTCAGTTGCTGTGTGCTTACTGATAGCAGGTTCCATTCTGATGGCCGCAGACGAAGATCGAGTACTGTTCGATTTCGGTGATCCCGAAGTCGCCCAGAGATGGCAAACCGTCAATGATGGCGTGATGGGCGGTGTCTCTGATGGTCAATTCAAGATCTCGGATCAGACGATGGAATTCTTCGGCACGCTGTCCATGGAAAACAACGGCGGCTTCACGTCGGTACGATCCCGACCAACGAAGCTCGGGCTCAAACAGGGTGACACGCTCGTCGCGCGTGTTCGAGGCGACGGACGCGAATACACGCTAAACCTGTACGTGCCTCGGCCTCGGACTGCGTTTTCCTACCGATGGACATTCAAGACCCAGAGGAATGAATGGATCGAAATACGTGCGCCGTTGGACAAGTTCGTGGCGACTTCGTTCGGACGAGTGGTCCCCAACGAGCCGTTGAACCCCGCTGAAGTCAACGCCATTGGATTCTTGCTCAGCGACGAGCAGGCCGGACCGTTCAAGCTGGAGGTCGAGTGGATCAGGGTGATCAGATCCGAGTAACCAACCCCAGGAAGAAGGAGTTGTAGCTGGTGAATTCAATCTGGAGACAGCAGGGAGCTACGCTGAGCGACAAATCGGCCCGGCAGGAGTTCGGGCTGACTCAGCAGGAGATCATTGCAGCGATCAGGGCGGGCAAGCTGCAATTCCAGGAAAACAGTATGCACGGCAACCCCTGGTTTCGGCTGCTGCGACACGAAGTCGAGGCCCTGGTTACCGAGAACAGCGGAAAACATGGGCTGCACAGGAAGAAACTCCAAAAGGAGCTGGCCGACCTCGATAAAGAAGCCAGGAAGATCAAGAGTCGTATGAAATCCATCGAACGGCGGCGGGCTGAGTTGGTGGAGGAATTGGGTAAAATGTAAGCGCAGAGGCGGCACAGGAACTGTCCCGCTGAACCAAAACAGCTATCGGTCATCCTGATCTTGAGGACAGTACCGTGGACCACGACACCATCGTTGAAGACTGGCGGCGGAACTCCAAGTCGCACGACGACGAGAATTACGAGTTCCTGCGCAGCTTGAAGTTCCGGGACTACGGCTTCGATCCCGATGAACTGGCTGCCGAACTGCATGAGCGTGCCTTCCAGATCGTCGATTGCACCCGCTGTGCCAACTGTTGCAAGACCCTCCAAATCAAGATCACCGATGCCGATGCCCAGTGGATCGCAGAGCATCTGAACATGACACCGGACGCTTTTGCCGAAGCCTACCTGGCAATGGACGAGAACGGTGAACGCAAGTTCCGCCAGCAGCCATGTCCGTTCCTGGGGGAAGACGACCGCTGCCAGATCTACGGCGTACGCCCGACGGATTGCCGGGAATACCCCTTCACCGACAAAGAGGGATTTGTGTTCCGCACCAAAGGGCACGCCAACCGAGCCTTGACGTGTCCCGCTGTGTTCTGGATGATCGAGGAGATGCGGAAACGGAGCCTGATCCGAACACGACGAAAACGCAAGCGGCGGACGTAGCCCGGAAGCGCAAGGACGACCACCCATGCAGTATTGGAACGACAAACTGAAACTCGGCAAAGGATCGAGGTTCGTCAAGCGGGATCTGCGGTTGCTGCCGCTCACCGAGGCCGAGTTCGAAGCGGATTTTTTCCTCGTTCCCAGTTCCACAAGACCCCAGGAACTTTGGATGGGGATGGTCATCACACGAGAGTTTGACGACGTGTTAGCGATGGACGACGTTCAGTTTCCGCCCCCTACGGTCAACAACCTGGCGAATCTGCTCGCCCACGCCATGCTTCGACCTTTGACCGACCGGGATCGCCAGCGTCCACAGAGAATCCACCTTCGGGATCGTCCCCAATGGCCGGAATTGTTTCCCCACCTGAAGCAACTTGGCATCGAGGTGGTCTTGGCAGATGACCTGCCCTGGTTCGACGAGGCCGTGTTGGAGTTCGTACAACACGGTACAGTACGGCATGTGCCACTGACTGTCATGGACGAGGAGACGATCCGAGACACGCTGAAGAGCCCCTTCCCACCAGGATGACTGCGATCCTGATTCTGATCTTGCTCCATCAGATTCACTGCACTTCTTTCCCGGCCCGCACGTACTCGACGCTGAATGTCGAGGGCCAGATCGTTGTCGTCGGGCGTAACGAACCTGGCGGGCATTCTGCATGACAGGCTCAGATTGTAGGCTCATTCCAGGGCCATCAACAGCGCATCGCCAATCAGCCCCGGTCATTGGCTGCCGAA
>REEF01000846.1 GCA_007695205.1 Planctomycetaceae bacterium | reverse complement strand
GCTCAGAAGAAGGGATTGACCCGCCAAGTGTTCGCTGTAGGTATCGGGGCTGAGCACGGACAGCCATGGCGAGACGGTCGGAGCAGAGGCGAGCGGTGGACCGCCGGGGCCGGCTTCGCCTTCTGCTACGGCCGGCGCCATCTGGCTCCAGGGATCGAGGACTTGGCTGGTAGCGTGGGTTCCGGCTTGCGGGCTGGGGATGCTCAATACTTCACTTGCCTGCGTTGCCGTCGCGGGTTCATCGCATGCATTCAGATGGTTGATGACGATCAGCGCGTCGGCGGGGGTGACCAGGCCGTTGCCGTCTACGTCCAGGTAGTAGTCACTGGTCGCCTGCGCTGCGGCGACGCTGGTGGCGTTCAGGGCGTTGATCAGGATCAGGACGTCTTGCGGGGTGACTAGGCCGTCGGCGTTGACGTCCAGCGGATTGAGCGGGTTGGTGCGGCCGACCAGCGGCGATGGGTCGGGCGGGGGCGTCCAGTCGAACTGGAGCGTGGGCTGGAATTCGGACTCGCCACCCTGGCCGCTGACGTGCAGCACGTATTGGGTGCCCTGCTGGACGGGCGCGGTCAATCGATGCTGGCCGTTGCTCATCGCCACCGGCTTCATGTCCGCCGTGTAGATCTGGATCACGGGCTCGGAGACGTTCGCCGGAACGCTGACCGTGGCCGTGCCCTCTGCGGCGGCTTGGAACCCGTACCAATCGCCGCCGGGAACCATCAGTTCCGCCAACAACTGACCGGCGGGCGGCGTGGATGCCAACAACAGACGCTTGCCGATGAACGGGGCGCGCAGGCCGAGTTCGCCGAAGTTGTAGTTGACGGCGTGGACGTCCGCACCGAGCTGGATGTCGTAGAAGCGGTTGTTCTCGACCGATCCCAACAAGGGCGTGCCTTGCGTGTCGCGGCCGTCGTCGAAGGCCAGCGGCTGACTCTGCACGATCTCGTACGTGCCCGGCGGCAGTTCGTCGAAACGGTACGATCCGTCGGCAGCGGTCACCACGGTCCGCGAAACGGTTCCGTCGAGCGTGATCGGTACGTTGGGCAAGCCCTGCTCGGGCGGGTCCTTGATCCCGTTGTTGTTGACGTCCAAATAGACGTAGCCGCTGATGGAGCCGGTCGGCAACTGCTCCACGGTGGCGGTGGCCAGCCGGGCTCCCGAATCGCCTGCGTCGTCGGTGACTTCGACGCGGATGGTAAACGTGCCGCCGGAGGTGTAGATGTGACTGGCCGTGACCGTGCCTCCGCCGCTGGTTTGATCGACGGTGGCCGGAGCGACGGTCCCGTCGCCCCAGTCGATGCGGGCGGTGTGCGTGTCGAAGATGCCGGGGTCGGTGAACGTGGCGGTGAAGTCCAAGGAATCGCCTTGCAGTCCCGCGATGTCGGTGGCGGTGACGACGGTGGGCGGGACGTTGGCGACCATGACGTCGATGGTGTGCGTGGCGGTGCTGCCCGCGGTGTCCGTGACGGTCAAGCTGACCGGGTAGACGCCGTCCTGGGGATAGACGCGGCTGGCGGAAATGCCCGCCACGGTGGTGCTGTCGTGGAAGGTCCACTGGTAGGCGAACAGGGCGTCGTCCGCGTCGAACGAGGCGGATGCGTCGAACACGACTTGGCTGCCCTCGTTCACGGTGCGATCCGGACCCGCGTTGGCCATCGGCGGCGTGTTGACTCGGAAATCCAGGCTGCTCGAACCCGCGTTTCCATGCTGGTCGGTGGCCCGCACGGTGATCCGATGCGGTCCGGCAGGCAGCGGGCCCGGGTCGAAGGTGTAGGTGTCGCCGATCAACGCGGCCGTGATATCGACGAACGGGCCGTCGTTGACTTGAGCTTCCAATTGCACCACGGCCTCGTCATCCGTCGCCGTTCCGGTGACGGTGGGATCGTTGGTCAGCAGGTCCGTCCGATAGGGCTCGCTGCCCGGCCCGTCGGGCGCGGTGTCGTTCAGCAGGCCGATGGTGACGCTCGGGGGCGTTGCCTGCGAGGTGATATCGACCGACACGATGGTGACGGTGGTTTCCGTGTCGGTGTCGTTGTTGACCAGGCGGAAGGTGAGCGTGGCTTCGGTGCCGGGCGGGACGTTCGAGATGTCCAGGCTGACTTGGTGGCCTTGGCTGACTGCCGTGTGCGCGACGCCGGCGCCCAGCGCGGCGGGCAGGTCTTCGGTCAGGTTGAAATAGGCGTCGCGCTGGGCGGTGAACGTGTCGACCAGCGAGTAGCCGTCGGCGTCGATCAAGGCGACTTCGAAGGCGTCCTTGATGGAATCCGGATCGGTGGTGTCGAACGAGGCGATGTAGATGAAGTCGATCGCCACGGGGTCGTCGGGAATGACGATCTCGCGCTCGAGCGTGACCAGGAACGAATCGCCTTCGCGCAGCACGGCGCTGCCGGACGTGACCGTGCCGAGCCCGTCGAGCGAACCGCCGGCTTGGCTGACTGTCCAGCCGTCCAAGCCGTCGTCGAAGCCCAGACGCTGGCTGTGGGCAGCTCGGTCCGCTGGCGCCGATCCGGTGAGCGGTGCGGAGGCTTCGGCGGTTCCGAAAACGTCGACGGATTCGGGTTCGGCGCTGGCCAGCGACGGTTGGACGGTGCTCGATTCGCCGGGCGGCAGGGAAGTGCCGGTCGACGACGGCCAGAAGGGCAACTCGGCCGACGAGCCCGACGGGGCGAACGAGCCGCCCGCGCCCAGGCTGCCGGTGGCCCCACCGCCCGCAGAACCGCCGGCATCTTCGCCGATGGAGATGCCTTCCAGGCCCCGTGACGGATCGCTGTTCCGGCTGCTGGAATCGTCGGCGAACATGGAATCCAACGTCGTTCGGCCGCGGACGCGGTGCTCGTCCTCGTCGGCCTCGTCCGACAGTGGCGTCAGCTCGTGTTCCAAGTGCAGCCCGAGTCCCACCTGGACTGATGACATCAGCTCGGTGGACGTGGCGATCGGCGGCGTGTCTTGCATCCGGGCCTCGGACGAATCGTCCCCGGCGACGCGAGTTGCTGCGGGTGCGGGGGACGACGGCGAGTAGAGCCACGGCTGACGGGCGTCCTGCGCCACGGTTGAGGCTTGCGACACGGTCTTGCTGCCGTGGATCCGATCGTCGCTCGACGAGGCCATGGCTGCCAAACTCGCAGCGCCCAGCGCGGCCGCATCGGCCAGCGGGCTGCCCAGCAGCGAGCCGGGTGGGACGCGGTTTTCGAGTTGCTCGAAGATCAACCGGCCGCGGACCCAGGGCGGGTTGGACGGCTTGGGAGCAAACAGGCTGTGTCGAGAACGAGATCTCCGGGATCGTTCCTTGGACAAGCGACGACTCATAGCAGTACCTCAATGCAGCGGCTGACCAGGTATCACAAAAGCGGCAAATCTTGAAGCTGTCCGCCCCCTCTATCGCTGGGGGCAAGAGACAAGTGTACCTAGGGATGGGCA
>REEF01000992.1 GCA_007695205.1 Planctomycetaceae bacterium | reverse complement strand
CTCGTCAAACGCGCCGTCGGCCAGCCTCGAACGGTGATGACCACCTCCTCGCCGTTCGCTGCGAGTTGGACCAGTTGACAGAGATTGCTCTTGGCGTCGCGTAGATTGGTAATGATGTAGTCCATGTAGTTGCTTGAACTGTTTGCGTGAAGGCTGATACAAAAACTCCCACAGGGATCGCAGCCAATCCAGCTTTCGTCCTTCCAGGTTATCTCGCGATCTGCAGGCCTTTGGGCAGGGATTCGCCGAAGACTCGGGTTTGTTCTTCTCGGTCCAGGGTGCCGACGTCGCGGACTAGTTCGGCGAAGTGCGGGGGAGCACCGTGGCTTTCCAGCCAGTCGATCGACTCGCTTCGCAAGCGGTCGTCCAAATCGCGGTAGCGGTCGCCGGTGCGGCGGGCCAGTTGCAGCACGGCCAGCTTGTCGGTTTCGTCCGCCTGGCGGACTCGCATCACGACATCCAGCCATCGCGAGGCCGCGTCGGTTGGGACGCCGCGATTCAGAGGGCCATACACGGGCATCCGCGTACCAATGCGTCCCAAGGCCCAGACCATGGCCGAGCGCGCGGGTTGCATCGAGCGTTTGTCGAGGATGACGGCCAGTATGTCACCTAATTCGATCTTCAGTCCGACGTCCAGCAACTCCAGGGCGCCCAGCAACCGCCACATCTCGATGGATTCCTGCGGGCTGAAGCCGAAGTCGCTGCCGCCCTTGCCGGTGGTCAAGCGGCGATGCAGACCGCGAACGGCCGACAACAGGGGATCGGCGATGGCTTGCTGTTGACCTGCGGACAAGCCGCCGGCGATCCGACGCCAAAGGATCCATGATTCGGTGCGGGAACCGGCCGTGCTGTGCGCCAGTCGATCTCGGACCGTACGCCAGGTCTCGGCCACTCGCCAATCGTCCACCGCGACGCCGAACCCGGGACGCAGGGCGAATCCCAGCAGATTCAACCACCGCTGTTCATGTCCGGGGCTCTGCCGCCGCCCCTCGTGCAACTCGATCAGCGTCTCCCAGATCCGCCGCAGCAACGTCATCGGCCACTCCCAGCGGTCCATCTCCAGCACGGCGGCCAACTGCTTCACCAGCCCCGCCGGCTTGTTCTTCCCCCCCGGCCCGAACGTGTCGACGATCACTTGGCGGCAGGCCTGCCAGACGACTTCGTCGACCACACCCTCCGCCTCGCCCACCGTCTGCCGGGCGACGATGTCGGTCTGGGTCGCCGAGCGGATATCGAATTGCAGCCGCCAACTACGCTGCGACCCGGCTTCGCTGCACCACAGTTCCAGCGTGCCGATTTCGCTCAGCCGCGCATGCAGAGTGACCGGGATCGAGACGGCTTGCTTCTTGCCTCGAGTCCGCAGCACCGTACGGATCGGCGGCAAAGGTTTCATCTGTTCCGGATCGACCGGCAACAGATCGCCCGGCCGGTCGGCCAGTCGCACGCTGGACACGTACAACGGAAATTCGACGGGCTGATGGACCAGCAATTGGAACGGATGTTGGACCAGATCGATCTCCTGCCCGGCTTCGGCGTTGCCCGGCACCAGGCAGAAGACCGAGGGCGTATCGCCGTCGACGCCGATGTAGTAGCTGCGCGCCAGGCCCGCT
Organism: Planctomycetaceae bacterium; assembly: GCA_007695205.1. GTDB lineage: Bacteria > Planctomycetota > Planctomycetia > Pirellulales > Pirellulaceae > SKKK01. The sequence goes on along the minus strand of REEF01000992.1, from coordinate 1,807 downwards.
GCGATGCGGACCCCCCGGCCTCGCCGCACCGTGCCGTAATAGGCGGCGCCGTGCGCTACGGCCAGCTCCAAACGCGGATTGTCCAGCACGATCGGCGACCAGTCAGGATCATCAGCGCAGAACCAGGATCGCAGCACCTGGAGCAAACGCTGCCGGATCTGCGGCGACGCGAACACGCCGCCGTTGAACAGCACCAGATCGGGCCTCGCTGGATCGCCCCCTCCGGCCCCCTCCTGTCCGTTGCCGTCGCTGGAAGCGTCTTGCGCCGGATCTCCTGCATGACGGTGAGTGCTGAGGAACGCAGCCAGGTAGCGGGTGACGGCCGGATCGGATGCGTAGGGCAAGCCGAACTCGCGAAAGCCGGACTGCTGCTTGCCCGGGCGATCTGCCAACGTCACTTGCGGGAAAAAACCGTCCAGCAGGACGGCGCGGGCTTCTTCGCGCTGGACGACCATGCGGATGCCGCCGCCGATCAGCTTGGCCCCCGAGCCCGGCAGGTTGACGCTCAGAGTTTCCGGGCAACCGTCGGTCAGCAGATCCTCTTTGATGCGCCGGCACGTCCGCACCAGGACGGCCCACTGGTGCGGATCCAAGGTGTTTCCGAGCTGTTGTTCCAGGTGCCTGGCCAATGCCAGGTCCAGGTTATCACCGCCCAGGATCAGATGATCGCCCACGGCGACCCGATGGAATTGGACCTTGTCGCCTTCCCCGCGACGCACGCGGATCAGGGTGAAATCCGAGGTGCCGCCGCCGATATCGCAGACCAGGATCTTTTGTCCCGGCTGGACACGCTGGTCCCAATCGGCCTGGTGGGCGTCGATCCAGGCGTAGAACGCCGCTTGCGGTTCCTCGATCAGCACCACGCGCGGCAATCCGGCCGCGATCGCTGCTTGGACGGTCAATTCCCGAGCCACCTCGTCGAACGATGCTGGCAGCGTCAGTACCAGATCTTGTTCCCTCAAAGGATCGTGCGGGAACGCCGCGTCCCACGCGTCGCGCAGATGCCGCAGGAAGCAGGCACTGGCTTCGACCGGCGAGACACGTTGGACGTCGGCCGCCGCCTGCCACGGCAACAGTTCAGCCGAGCGGTCGACGCCGCTGTGGCACAACCAGCTCTTGGCCGACGCGATCAGCCGCCCGGGACTGCGGGCCCCCTGCTCGCGCGCCAGCACGCCGGCCACGCGGTCCGGCACCTCGCGATGCCACGGCAACCGCAGCCCCTCCCCCGTCCTTTCGTCCCGCGTTGGTTGGTACAGGAACGAAGGCAACGTCTGCAGCGGCTCGACCTGGCCGACATCCACCAATTGCGGCACTCGCAATGCCTGCACCCGCCAAGGTTCGCGGTGCGTATCCACGTAACCGACCGCCGAATTGGTCGTACCCAAATCGATGCCGACAATGTACCGACTGGGCTGCGCTTCGGACTCGATGAATGAATGTTGTTTGCTCATGCTCCCAAGTATAACCAAAGTGCCTCGCTTGGCGGAACGTAGGCGCACCAAGGGAACACGCGGGGAAGGGGCATGATCGCGATGTTTTTTTCGTCTTTTCGTCCTCAAATCGCGAAGCGATGTTATGCAATAGCCCTGGGTGCGAACCCATGGTGGGCGTGCGAACCCGAGGGAACCAGAGTCGCGAAGCGACGGCAAGCGTTGACCGACACCCCAAAACCCGCCTCCCGGCCCCATCCCGAACCGAACCAGCGCCCAACCAGGAATTCCCGTCCCAGCCTACCGTTTTCCCGTTCGGTTCCGGCCATGGGACACCTGCCGTCGCGTTGCGACTCTTGGATGATGCGGCGTCGCGT
>REEF01000145.1 GCA_007695205.1 Planctomycetaceae bacterium | reverse complement strand
CCCAAGCGCAAACCGTAGTTGGCGCGGGCGATGGTTTCGGCCACAGCGGTACGACACCCCTCGGGCACCAGCACCGGCGAGCGTCCTACGACCTGAAACAGATCGGTCTCCGGCTCGACACCCGCCGTGATCCGGTACCCATCGAGAATCCGTAACGCCAAACCTGCTCTTCACCGAGCATCCGAAAGAAAAGCTGGACCGATTTTGTTTTGCTACCGGCGTGCGGATCGTAGAAAGCGAACCAATAGTGCGATGAACATTATTGGGAATTGCAGTCGGCAGCCCGTCAGCGGCTCGGCCGTCTGTACGACGCCAGCGATTACCCATCGCCGCGTCTCACCAAAATCAGTGGAGTCTCGTGTCTGAAAACCGATTAAAGTCCAATGAAAAAAGCCACTTGCAACTTTCGTTGCAAGTGGCTTTCAGTGGAGGCGGCGGGGATCGAACCCGCGTCCCGCGACATTTCCATGCCTGCTTCTACGTGTGTAGTCGATTGTTTGAGTCTCGTCCGCGAGCCGCCAAACGACAGGCTGCTCGACGAACCAGCCGAGAACATTTTTTAGCCGTCAGCGTGCTCGACATGACTGACGACGAGCCGGATTTGGCGACCAACTTTTGGGACTCTCCGACTAAGTCCCGCAGTCGGGGCTACCTATCTCTAGGCGGCCAGTACGAGGTTTTCCTCGGCAACTAAATTGAGCGGTCAGCTTTTAACGTGGCCAACTGACCAACCACGACACGCCACCGACACTTCAAGCTATCCGGTCGAATCCAATTCGCCCCCGATGTTTCAAAGCGTCTCTCGTGATGATCGACACCATCACACCTCTTTCATTATACGTTGACGCCAGAGTTGTCAACAGGTTCGCGATTCCAACGTCGGAACCTATGCGGGGTTGGGATGGCTTGACGGTTCAGTATATTAAGGCGTGATGAGAAACCGTTGATGGAGTCGTTTTTACAAATTTTTAGAGATCGGAGGTCGCGATGTCTGAGTGGATCGAACCGGGAAAAAAAGCGCCAGCCTTTACCTTGAAGGCCGATGATGGCAGCAAGGTCAAATTGTCCGATTTCAAGGGTTCGCCAGTCGTGCTGTACTTCTACCCCAAAGATGATACCCCTGGTTGCACCAAGGAGGCATGCTCTTTTCGGGATCGCAAGGCCGAGTTAGAAGCACGAGGAGCAGTCGTGTTGGGGGTCAGCCCCGACTCGGAGGAACGACATGCGAAGTTCCGTGACAAATACGACTTGAACTTTCGGTTGCTGGCCGATGCCGATCACCAAGTCGCGGAAAAATACGGTGCTTGGCGTGAAAAAAACATGTACGGCAAAAAGTCGATGGGGATTCAGCGTTCGACGTACTTGATCGATGCCGACGGCAAAGTGGCCAGAGTCTGGCAGCGGGTCAAGGTCGACGGCCATGATGAACAGGTTCTGGCGGCTCTGCAGGAGCTTTCCGCCTGACGCCTTCAGCTCACTGGCGACGGAGGGTAAAGCTGGTGTAGTGGAAACCGGTGGCATCGTTCGTGATCAGACTGCCACCGGGCGCCAGGTAACGGGCGATAACCGCGAACGGTGGCAGCGGGTTCTCTCGCAACGCCCCGTCCAACGCTCCGAAAAAGGGATTATTGTCGGCTTGCGACCGGAGTTGCTGCTGCGTGGTGTCGCCCGTGGCCAGTTCGTAAAGCAATCGCAACGATTCCTCGGGGCGATCGAAAGCCAGCATGCCCGGGGTGTCGCCTCCGGCTTGACGCCGAATCCTGCTGGCGATCAACTTGTAATCCAACTCGTTTGCCAAGGATCCGGATACCCTGCCGCGGGTGACCATGGCATGCTTTAACAGTTCGCTGCTGTCGGACAACAGCAGGTAATCATCCAGGATCGCGATCGCGGGATCCGGTTCGCGCAGCAACGGCCGATCGGGTCCATCGTTTGTCGGGCGTGGGACACGGATGCTCCAGTACTCGTTGCCGCCCAGTGCCTGCCGTTCCAGTTGGCCGGGAAATTGATCGATCAGCTTCTGCAATGTTTGACGGAAGGCTTTCGGATCCTTTAGTTTCAGACCCAACAGATTCGCTCGACTGTTCAAGCGTGCCGGGCGGACCATCCAGGAGACGATCGTCACGCGACCGTCCAGTGCCGCCAGCAAGTCCTGTTCGAACGGGATCCCCAGCGGATCCGACACCCGCCGATTGACCTCACGGTCCAACGCTCCTTCGCCGCGGATCGCATCGAACAGCGTTCGCAGCGCGTTGTAGCTGGTTTCGAAATCCCAGTTCAAGCTGGTGTAGGACACGGCATCCGCCGGAACCCACGGTTCGGGAGTCAGGTCGCCGCCGCGCAAGGCCAGGATTTCGACCACGCCCTTTCGCGGACTATCCAGCATCAGATGCACGTGCGTGACGTTATCGTATTGTTCGGTGGCCAGCGCCACGCTGCCCCCCAGCCCACGCACACCGTCCAGCCCGAGTGCGGGCAGCAGCGCGATGACCGCCTGGCCTGCCAGACTGCCTCGAGCGATCCGTTTGGTCAGCTCCAGCGGATCGATGAAAAAGGTGATCTGCGGCGGTTCCTTTTCGTCGCCCGCACATCGCTTCATGATGGCTGTAAAGTTTGTGTTTTCGGATAATCGAGAAGTCGGTCGGCCATCCCACGCATCGATCATCGACTGGATCACTTGCGAATTGGAACCGAGGATCAGCGTACCATCACGCTGGACGAACGCCATTTCACGGCGTTGTCCGCCCGGCAGGGCGTTGACCACCATTTCCGTGCCGTCCAGGTCTTGGACAGTCCGTACAGCTCCCTGCTGGAACAGACCGAATTCTGCCTGTTCTAAGACTTTGTCAAGCGCCGGCATCCGATCGCCCGCATCGATCAGGAGCACCACTGCGGGGAAACCCGTTTCGGGGGCCACCAGCGCCAAACACGTCTCGCCCTGCGGGATCGATAGCAGATCCTGCAAGGGAACGCCCAAAAGGTCCTCCAACGGCTCAGCGACCTCGACCAATGACCCCCACAAATGGTCCAGAAGCGGTCGGACTTGTTCGTCCTGGCTGATGCGGCCCGCCGATGTTTCCTGAAACCGTTCGATCAGGTCGGGCATATCCGCGATTCGCAGATACAGCAGGGTGTCTTTCGGCAGCAATCGGGGGGCAGTGGGGCGTTGCGCCTGTGCCGACTGACAAATCAGGGCGATGCTCAGAACGGCCGTAAGCCAATGGGGAACCAGCGTTCGGCAAAAATCGATCTTCATGCGACTGCTCCGGCAAAATCCATGGGGTTGTATGCGTTTGCATCCAGAATGCGAAATCCGTTATAATCAATAGTACCAGGACAGGAGCGGCAAAGTTTGCGGAGCCGTTTGGAAAACCATCCGAATCATGCGTAGAATGATGTTGGGTGCTTGGCCGTGTCTTCC
>REEF01000146.1 GCA_007695205.1 Planctomycetaceae bacterium | reverse complement strand
AAAGTAGGTTGGGTCTCTGACCCGACCCGGTCGGAACAGAGTCCCAACCTACCAAGATGCGCACGCGGTGCGCTTCCTCCAGGCTGAGACTCCAACCGGCTCTGCCCGGCCGAAACAAAATCCCAACGCGGGCCAGTACCCGTCAAGGCAAAACTAGCGCGGATGGCAAAGCCGAGGCACGGATGAGCGGAGCAGTGTCGGACGAGTTGCAAAGCCTGCGAGCTTCCGCCGTCGTACGCGCATGTGGCAACCACGGATGACACGGGTACCACGGATACCATAAACGATGGAGGAATCCATCCCCTTCATCCGTGTTATCCGTGTCATCCGTGGTTCTCCTTCGCGATCCCCAATTCCCTTCATTCCCTTGCCCGCCATTCCCTTGCCCCACTTTTGGAGTGCCCGTTGTTTGCCGGCACTCGCCGTGGTATCATTTCGAGGATTCGATTTTCTGGGTACCTGTCCAGTGAGGAAGCCAGTCGGAGGGACGACCGATGAGCGACGGAAGTTCGGTAATCGAGCACCTGAAGACGCTGAAGAACCGAGAGGCTACGGATTCGAAATTGGAGACGGCGGCGGATAGGATCTACGTCCGCTGCATCCAGCGCGTACAGGAACTGGCCAAATCCCGCTTGCCGCCACACCGACGTGTCGTTACGGACGAAGAAGACGTCGCCCAAGACGTGATGGACAGTTTCTTTCGAGGCGTGCAGAAGGGCCGCTATCCTGATTTGGACGACCAGAACGATTTGTGGCAGGTCTTGATCATGCTGGCGGAGCGGAAGGCCGTTGACGCGATCCGCCGCCAAACCGCGGAAAAGGTCGGGGGTAAGGTGCACATCGAGTCGCTGTGGGAGTCGGACGGCGAGTCAAGCCCGGAAGTCGTATGCCGTAGGATTGTCCCGCGTTACGAACCGACGCCATGGTTTGCGGCAGTGGTTGCGGAAGAGTTCCAACGTCTGATCGATCTAACGGAAGCGGTCGATCAAACACAACACCAGGGCAAGCTGAAGTTACGAAAGATCGCCATGCTCTGTTTCGAAGGTCACACGACCGCAGAAATCGCCGAAAAGCTCAACTGCGTAGACAGAACCGTCCAGAGGCGGCTACGGGTAATCCGCGTGACTTGGAAATTCGCTCGGACAAGCGACCGGGGACTTTGAAGTTGCGCACCGTCTCCGCCGAGCTTGCTCGGTGGGACGACGATTCTGCACTAAATCGAGGACTCACGCAAAGCTCCGCCCCCGCCGAGCTTGCTCGGTGGAGCGCATGATTCGGTCACTTGGGGCGCGAAGCTCCAATCAATGCTTCCACCGAGCAAGCTCGGCGGGGAGCGGAAAACGTGGGGATTTGCCCGCTAGTGCAAAATCACCGCACCACCGAGCAAGCTCGGCGGGGGCGAAGTCTGACGAAATGCGCAACTTCAAAGACCAGGGACCAGGCCGTGACGGAACAGAAATCGGCACACAAGAACGTTCGAAATCAAGAGAAGAGCAGGCCCGCGTCGCAACCGGGCAGCCCACCGAATGCCGAGCCTTCGTGCGGGTCCATGCCCGCATAGTAAAGCGCCAACTGGATGCCCTCGACGTCGGGCTCGATCTCGGCCAGACGCCGCTGGATGATCTGCAAGTACTCGGCGCTCGATTCGACCAGATCCAAGGTCGAAGGAGCCGTCGGCTGGTAATGGTCGGTGGGAAACAGCGAGACGTCCAGTTGCCGGTATCCGGGAAGCGATCCCACGATCGAATACGTTCCGCCTCCGCAATGGGCGTCCAAGTCGATGCCCAGGATACCGCTCAAGCCCAGATCGTGCGCCGCGCAGATCGCCAACGCCAAGCCGTTGAAAATGCAGTGCCCGCTGCCTCGATCACGCCGCGCATGGTGAAAGCCGACGCTCAGCGAACCGGCCACTCCTTCCTCGACAGCACATCGCGCGGCAGCCACCATCCCGCCGCAACTGGCCAGTTCCGCCGTCCACAGGCCGCCGTCCCAGGGAAAAGTACTGGATTTCGCCAGACGCCGCGGTCTACCAGTCTGGACGGCACGGACGTATTCGGGCGCATGAACACGCAGCAAATCCTCGGCCGTCACCGGCTCAGCAGCCGTCAAGCGGACCCCCGGAATCGGCGTCTCGCGCAGCGAATCCGCGACCCATTGCGGCTTCTTGGTGGCATCGACCGAATAGGCCATGGCAACATAGTCGTCGCTGTAGAAAACCTTCACATCAGCTCTCCTCCGAAAAACGGACCCCGCATTCTATTCCCTTGCCCGCAATTCGCTTGCCCCACGTCTTGCAGTTGCTGCCGTTGCAGGACCAATTCGTGCCGACCAGACCCCAGACGAGATCTTCGATTCGCGATTCATCTGCCGGAACGCGATGATGTCCCAACGCAACGGCGGTTGCCGTCCGCAGGCAATCAAGGTCCCTGGGATCGAAGTATGGATGCATGGTTATCGTTCTTTTTGTTCATATTATCCAGAAACTGCCGCTTCCAACGTCCGACGGCAGCGGGTTTCACGCTTTCGTGTATTCCAGGCGAACGACGTGCCCGTACTGCGGTTCGAAATCGGTCCAGGAGTTGGTGTCTGTCGGCGTCAGTGCCCATAGGATGTCGTAGGGCATCGGTTCGGCGGGGTACTCGATTTCTCCGTCGGTCACCACCAGCACGGATTCGACTTCGGCTTCCTGGGCCAAGCGTCGCAGGGCCGGGGCCAAATTGCTGTCCGGCTCGATCCGCATCGCAAGCCGGGGTGACGGATCGCTGAGCGAAAGCTTGAGTTCCTGCGGCTTCGCGGGGTCGGGCCGGTTCCGGAATCGCACTCGGATGACGTCGCCTCGACGGTACTTCCGACGGCGATGCTTCTGATGACCGGCGGGCACGCTCAGACCGCCGTGGAAATCGGTCTTGGTCAGCATTCTGTTCCCAACGGTGCTGCAACAGTGAGGGCACGGGCGGGTCGATTCATGGAACTGCCGCGAAATACGGCTCCTGGAGAAACATCAGCGTTTATCAGCGGTCATCAGCGGTCTCTTCTCGTGGCTTAACAGTCAGGACCGCTGATGAACGCTGATGACCGCTAATTCGATTTTGAAATCGCATGAGAGGTGCCGCAGCAAAATCCATTCGGCCAGCACCGCAGCTCCAACCGCTGCCTGGCCTCGGTCGACGATCCAGGTGTCGGCGTTAGCTCCGTTCTCTCCTACCGCTCGCCGCAATTCCGATCTTCCATTCCAGTTCCTCCGCCAGCGGGTAGCAGCGTTCGGCGGGCAGGTCGGCCAGATACTGCGCCGGACGCTGTGTCCGGACGCGATCTCGCATGGCGGTTACGACGTCTACGATACATCATCCAGGTGAACGACGGTTTGATCCATGTCATACGGTCCCGCCGGAACGGCGCGACCAACGTCTGCGATGCAATCGCCG
>REEF01000147.1 GCA_007695205.1 Planctomycetaceae bacterium | reverse complement strand
GCTTATCCGAAAACGACTCCCGACCCCCGTTTCCGCCGATTCCAACAAGAAATACCTGGCCGGGTGCTTACCCTCCTTCGTACTCGCGAAGGCTGATACATCCGTGCCGGGCGACGATGATGTGGTCCAGCACGTTGATGCCGATCAGTTGGGCCGCTTCCTCCAGGCGTCGCGTGACCGCCAAGTCCTCACGACTGGGGGTGGGATCGCCGGAGGGATGATTGTGGGACAGGATCACGGCGGAGGCGGCGTCGCGGATCGCCGGGCGAAACACCTCGCGCGGGGCCACCAAGCTTTGGTTCAGCAGGCCGATGGAGATCGTATGGACATCGATCACTTGGTGTTTGGTGTCCAAGCAGACCACCGAGAAATGCTCTTGTTTGGCCTCGGCGGCCAGTTGGCCGAATCGTCGGCGGCAGAATTCCAGGGCGTCGGCGGAACTGCGAATTCGCGTCGGTTGCTGTCGGTGTTTTTCTTGCGTGGCCCGTTCAATGCGACGGCCCAGTTCGATCCCGGCCATGATTTGGCAGTAGGCGGTGCTGCCGATGGCCTTGCTGAGTGCACGCAGTTCGCCGCGGCCCGCATCGGCCATCTGTTCCATCGCCTGGGCGTAGCGACCGGCGATTTTGTCTCCGGCCTGCAGCGCCGATTCGCCCTCGCGGCCCATGCGGATCAAGATGGCCAGCAATTCGGCCGTCCGCAGCGAGGCTGCGCCGTGGGCCAACAACCGCTCTCGCGGACGATCGTCCAGCGGGGCTTGCGTCATGCGATCGTTGAAGATCTTGGCCCCGATCCATTGATCTGCATTAAACCGCTCACGGCCTCGCCAACGAAAAAGCGGGCGATTCTTGGGTCCGTCCAATTCCAAAAAACCATCGCTTGCCAGTCGTTTGACGACTCGGGTTACCAGCCCCGGGTTTTCGTCAGCGCAGGCTTCCTTGACGGCGTCCAGCAAAAATTCATCGCTGGCCATCGCTGCGTAGACGATCGTTCGGTAACGCTCGACTCGTTTCTCGTCATCACTTTTTTCTGCCATCGGCCGTTTCCTTTCCAGCAGGTCCCAGAACCGTAGATTGTTTCTCGAATTCTGAACGATTTCAAGACTGGACGTGCAACCGCAGTTTGGATTAGACTAGGCGGATTCGAAATTCTCGCAAGGCGTTCAGGCAGGGATAACGCGATGGCAAAGTTTCTGGTGACGGGTGCGGCGGGCTTTATCGGCTTTCACGTGGCCGGGCGGCTGTTGGATCGGGGCGATCAAGTGGTTGGCCTGGATAATGTGAACGACTACTACGATGTCGGCTTGAAACGCGACCGCCTGCGGCAGTTACAGCAGCGCGAGAGGTTTTCGTTTGTGGAACTGGACGTCGCCGACCGCCAGTCGCTGCCAGAACTGTTTCAGCAACAACAATTCGAGACGGTGATCCACTTGGCGGCTCAGGCCGGCGTGCGATATTCCCTGGAAAATCCACACGTCTACGTGGACAGCAATCTGGTGGGCTTTGTCAATATCTTGGAGGCGTGTCGGCATCATCGAGTCCGGCATTTGACCTACGCGTCCTCCAGTTCGGTCTATGGTGCCAACACCACCATGCCGTTTTCGATCCATCACAACGTCGATCATCCGCTGAGTCTGTACGCGGCGACGAAGAAGGCCAACGAGTTGCTGGCGCATACGTACAGTCATCTGTACGGGCTGCCCACGACGGGTTTGCGGTTCTTCACCGTCTATGGGCCTTGGGGCCGTCCGGATATGGCGTTATTCAAGTTCACACGCGCCATCCTTCGAGACGAGCCGATCGACGTGTACAACCACGGTCAGATGCAGCGTGATTTCACCTATATCGACGATATCGCGCAGGGCGTGATCCATGTCGCCGATCGTGTGCCTGCGGGGAATCCTCAATGGTCCGGGGCTCTCCCGGACCCAGGGACCAGTCAATCGCCCTACCGCATCTATAACATCGGGAACCACCAGCCGGTCGAGCTGATGAGTTTGATCGCCGCGTTGGAAGATTGTCTGGGGCGCAAGGCCGAGAAGCGGTTCTTGCCGATGCAGCCCGGCGACGTACCGGCCACATTCGCCGACGTGGATGATCTGGTCCAGGATGTTGGTTTCCGCCCGGCGACCCCGATCGAAGATGGTATTCGGGAATTTGTGAACTGGTATCGAGGCTACTATCAGGTCTAAGCTCTGTCAGAAAAGGGGCCTGACCCTTTGGAGAGCACGCTGAAAACTCCAGAAAAGCAGAGCCTAACGACTGGAGGAAGCCGCAAAGAGATGGCGATTTTTTCAAAGCAGGAAGGGGATTTCGAGATGCGAGTTTTGGTGACGGGCGGTGCGGGTTTTATTGGCAGCCATGTGGTCGACCAATTGTTGGAACGTGGTCACGACGTCGCGGTGTTGGATAATCTGGAAACGGGCAGCCGGGACAACGTGCCCGCCGGGGTACCGTTGTACGAGGTGGACGTTCAGGACGAATCGGGGGTGGCTGCGGTTTTCGATGAATTCGCGGCCGATGCGGTCTGCCATCAGGCGGCGCAGATGTCTGTGAGCCGTTCGGTGCGTGAACCGGGCTACGACGCTCGCGTAAATGTCGTCGGTTTGCTGAATGTGTTGACGCATGCCGTGCGAGTCGGTTGTCGCAAGTTTGTGTTCGCGTCCTCGGGCGGTGTGCTGTATGGCGAGGCCACCGAGCCGGCTGGGGAAACGACGCCTGCCGCACCGATTTCGCCGTATGGGATCAGCAAGTGGGTCGGCGAGCAGTACCTGCAGTTCTTCGTTCGCGAGCACGGAATTCAGGCGGTGTCGCTGCGCTACTCGAACGTCTACGGGCCTCGCCAAAACCCGTTGGGCGAAGCCGGTGTGGTGGCGATCTTCTGCACGCGGATGCTGCGTGGCCAGTCCAGCACGATCAACGGGGACGGGCGGTACATCCGCGATTATGTGTACGTGGGCGATGTCGCGCGAGCGAACGTGACATCGCTGGAGAGCGTCGGTGATGTGGGCTTTCTGCCGCTGAATATCGGGACCGGTCTGCCGACGGACGTCAACGAATTGGCGGCCATTTTGCGAACTCACTGCCAGCAGATTTGGGAACAACGAGGCCAGTCCGGCGACATTCCGCAGCCCGACCACGGCCCGCCACGCCCCGGTGACTTGCGTTCGAATCTGGTATCGGCGGCCAAAGCGGGGCAAGTCTTGGGCTGGCGGCCCGAGGTTCCGTTGGAACAGGGGCTGCGGCAAACGGTCGAATGGTTCGAGGCAGCTCGGCAACGTTTGGAAACGTAAAGCGGCAGCCATCCGGGAAATCCGTCCGGGGCATCCGACGGGGATAGCTTAAGGACCGGCAAAACAATAAGTGTCGGATTTGGTTTTGATGGTACGCCACAGGGTCGGGAGCCGTTTTCGGGCAACGATCAAC
>REEF01000313.1 GCA_007695205.1 Planctomycetaceae bacterium | reverse complement strand
GGATGGGGCCGGGAGGCGGATTTTGGGGTGTCGGTCATCGCTTGCCGTCGCTTCGCGACTCTGGTTCCCTCGGGGTCGAACGCCCACCATGAGTCCGCACCCATCAACAGGGATAAATGGGAATCGAGCGTTTACGGGGACGCGGTTGAAGGCAAAGAGCCCCTGCGAACCATCGTTTTCAATAACGTTCCAACAGGGGTCTTGCCGGGATTTTCGTGGTGCGTGCTGTGCAGTGGGGGCTGCAGCGGCTACAACAGAGCCATGACAGGGCCACAAGCCCGTGACGATCGATTGCTGGGATTCGATGCCCTGTGCCGAATCCAGAGAACCAAAAAGAATCAAACGAAATGCCCGACGAGTCGCTACTGGATATCTTCTTGAAGTTCGGGATCGCCGCGGCGCTGGGATTGTTGATCGGTTTAGAGCGAGAGAAGGCTCAGCGTGAAGATGAATCGCCCGGCGTGCGCGACTTTATCCTGTTTGCGCTGATCGGCGGGGTCACCGCCTTGATGGCCGACCTGTACGAAAACAGCGCGATCCTGATCGTCGGTTTCGTCGGGGTGGTGGCGCTGTTGATCTCCTGCTACTGGCAGGATCGTCAGACCAGCGATACCGAACGAGCGGGGATCACGACCGAGATCAGCGCGATGCTGACGTTTTTTTTGGGCGTGCTGGTGATCAAGGGTGCCGGGCTGATGGCCACCGCGATCGGGGTGGCTGTTCTGGTCGTGCTGTCTCAGAAGGGATCGCTCGGTCGGCTGAAGAGTCACGTGCAACAATTTGAAATCAATGCCGTCGCCAAACTGCTGATCATCAGCTTTATCGTGTTGCCCATTCTCCCTCGGCAATCCCTGGATACCATCGTCACCTTTCCCTTGGGACGGATCGTCGAGTGGGAGGAGCCGGACCGGCAATTGACCATCGATCTGATCCCGGGGTTGACGTTCGAAACGGGCCAGGTATTGACCGTCTACGGTGCGCAGGCGCGCCGGCTGGGTACGGTGCATGTCCGGGATGTTTCACAGCATCGGTTGGTCGGCCGCTATTCGGGCGACGCACAGGACGGCTTGATCGTCGATCAGATGCTGACCGCCGAACCCACGGGACGTCTGCTGCGCGTGGCCCTGTCGGCCATCCAACCTTACCGGGTCTGGTTGATCGTCGTGTTGGTCTCGTTCATCAGCTTCATCGGTTACGTGTTGATCAAGGTGATCGGCGCCAATGCGGGCATCGGCTTGACCGGCTTGATCGGCGGCTTGGCCTCCAGTACCGTCACCGCCGTCAGCTTTGCGCGACGCAGCTTGGAAGCGCCCGACTGGAACCGGCGGTTTGCTATCGCCGTCATCCTGGCATCGACGATCATGTTCCCGAGGTTGCTGGTCCAGATCGCGGTGGTCAATTATGCGCTGATGCGCAACATCCTGGTCCCGCTCACCGTGATGGCCGTCGTGGGTTTGATCGTGGCCGTCTTTTACTTCACCCGATCGACTCGGCAATGGGTACAGACCGAACCGCTGCAGTTGAGCAATCCGTTCAGTCTGAAAGGCGCGTTGTCGTTCGCCGGGATCTTTGCCACCATGTTGATCATCACACGGTTGGCGATCGATTATTTGGGAGACGCCTGGCTGCCGTTGATCGCGGCGATCAGCGGTCTGACCGATGCCGACGCGATCGCGTTTTCGATCAGCGACGCCCACACGGCGGGCTTGATCAGCCTGGACTGGGCCAGTTTCAACGTGGTGCTAGGGGCGTTGACCAATACGCTGGTCAAACTGGCGCTGGTCTTTTGGTTGGGGCATCGAGGCTTGTTTCGCGAGGTCCTGCTGGCCTTTCTGATCATCGGGGCTTCCGGTATCATCACGATGGTGTTTTACTACGATCTTTGGACGTTGCCATAAACAGGGCCAACGGCTGCATCTTTTTCTGCAGGAGACCTTCGCATGAACCCCCGAACCCGGACTTGGCTGGTTGGTACCATCGGATGGATCGTTGTGATGACTGGGGGCGCCGTCCCCATGGTAGGCCACGCCGATGACGAAGCATCCAAGTTCGTGCCGCTGTTCAACGGGCACGATCTGACCGGCTGGCATCCGATCAACGTCGGCCCCGAGACCTTTACCGTGCGGGATGGGATCATCGTGTGTACCGGCATCCCCACCGGGTTGTTGCGCACCGAGAAGCAATACGAGAATTTTATCCTCGAAATGGAATGGCGGCACATGCAGGTTGCGGGAAACGCCGGGCTGTTCGTCTGGGGCGACGCTCTGCCGGCCGTCGGTTCGCCCTTCGCACGCGGGATCGAGGTCCAGATCCTGGACAACGGCTACGACGCCAAAGGCAAAAACGAGTGGTACACCACGCACGGCGATGTGTTTCCGGTGTGGGGAGCCACGATGACACCGGCCGGACGTATCTGCAACAATGGCCGACGCAGCTTTCCCACCGAAGACCGCGTCAAGGATTCGCCCGAGTGGAATCATTACCGAGTCGAAGCTCGGGACGGCGAGCTACGGTTGAGCGTCAATGGCAAGGAAGTCACGGTCGGCAAGGACTGTGTGCCTCGCAAAGGCTACTTATGCCTGGAATCCGAAGGATCCGAAGTCCACTTCCGCAACATCAAGATCATCGAATTGCCCTCGACCAACCCATCCCCCGAACAGACGGCGATCGAGGCCGAAGGATTTATCCCGCTGTACACCGGAGTCGACTTGACCAACTGGCGCGCCGATCCGGGCCACGTGGGACATTGGCAGCCCAGCGATTGGCGATTGGTGTACGATGGCCAGAGCCAGGCGAGCGACAAGAATTTGTGGACCGAACAGGAATTCGAGGATTTCGTGCTGATCTGCGATTGGCGATGGACCCGCAAGCCGGAACTCAAACCGCTGCCCGTCATCCTGCCCAGCGGCGAGCAGGCGTTGGACGAACAGGGGCAACCGAAAACCGAGATGACACCCGATGCCGGCGACAGCGGCATCTACCTGCGGGGCAGCAGCAAGAGCCAGGTGAATATCTGGTGTTGGCCCGTTGGATCGGGCGAGGTCTACGGGTACCGCACCGACCGATCGATGCCCGCAGAAGTTCGCGCTGCGGTCACCCCGTCGACCAACGCCGACGCACCCATCGGCCGCTGGAATCGATTCGTCATCACCCTGCAAGGCGATCGATTGACCGTCGTGCTGAACGATCAGACGGTCATCGACGATGCTCGATTACCCGGCATCCCGCAACGAGGTCCCATCGCCCTGCAACACCACGGCGACCCCATCGAATTCGCCAATATCCTGATCAAGCCACTCGACACCGCCGCTGACTGAAAGGTCCGCCCGCCATTGGTCCCATACGATGACAGAAAAATAATCGCCATGGTTGCATAAAAAGTGGGACGGATTGGCAAAACAACAACCCCTAGTCACCTAAAAACCCG
>REEF01000188.1 GCA_007695205.1 Planctomycetaceae bacterium | reverse complement strand
CAACGATCTACCACATGGGAAGCGGCTGACCCGAAAACGACTCCCGACCCCTTCCGCGAAATGCGACAGCGATTCATTTGCCGGGGCTTACTGCTGCCACTTGGACGAATCGGCGGAAGGCTTAACTTACTTTTTTCCGGGGATGGCGTCGTGCAATTGGTCGCAGATCGTGCGCAGCACCTTGATCCTGGCGAAGTACTTGTCGTTGGCTTCGACCAGCGTCCAGGGCGCGTGCGGCAGGCACGTCTGTTGGATCATGTCCTGTACGGCCGCTTCGTATTGCGGCCACTTCGATCGATTGCGGTAGTCTTCGTCGGTGATCTTGTACTGCTTATACGGAACCTGCTCGCGCTCGGCGAACCGCTTGGCCTGCTCGTCCGGATCGATATGCAGCCAGAACTTGACCAGCACGATCCCGTGCTCGCATAACAGTTCCTCGAAGTCGCGAATCTCCTGGTAGGCTCGACGCCACTGGGGTTCGGTGGCAAACTGCTCGACGCGTTCCACCAGCACGCGGCCGTACCAACTGCGGTCGAAGACGGTCCAGTCCCCGGCTCGGGGCAACCGGCGCCAAAACCGCCACAGGTAGTGTCGAGCCCGTTCTTCGTCATTAGGAGCCGCGATCGGGACGACCTCATAGCGACGAGCGTCCAGGGCGGTGGTCACGCGGCGGATCGCGCCGCCTTTGCCCGCTGCGTCCGCGCCCTCGAAGACCAAAACCGTCGCCACTCGCTTCTTGTGCGCGCGACGACTCAGCTCGTTCAGCCTCGCCTGCCACTTGACCAACTGGCGGCGGTAACGTGAACGGGAAATCTGTTGATCCAAATCCAATTCGCTTAACACCGTGGGACCATCCGGTTCGGCCTCCGAAGCATGGACGGGCACAGGCGACGGAACCGTACCGGTCGGAGCGGACTGCATCCGCGAGCAGAGCGATTGCAACAGATGCTGGCTGACCGTCAGTTCCCGGTAGCGACGGTCGGTGCCATCGACCACCAGCCAGGGCGCTTGCGAGGAATTGGTGTCCTTCAGCAAACGCTCGCAGATCGGCCGCAACCGGTCGTAGTGACGCAGGTTCCGCCAATCCAGCTCGGTCACTCGCCAGGCTTGGTCAGGGTCCGAGGCGTAGTTCTTCAGCCGCTTCTTCTGCACTTTTTTCGGGATATGGAACCAGTATTTCAGCAGCAGGGTTCCGTCGTCGGTCAACTGCTGCTCGAAAGTGTTCAAATGCACCAGCGCCCTCGCGAAATCATGTTCGCTCATGTCGCCCGCCAGCATGGCTCGGATCACCTCGGAATACCACGAGTTCAAAAAGATGCTGATCCGACCCTTGGCGGGCAGCACACGCCAATAACGCCAAGCCAACGGGCGTTCGGACTCCTCGTCACTGGGTTGGTCGAACGCGTGCGTCTGCAAAAACCGGGTGTCCAACCACTGATGCAAACGGTTCACGGTTTCGCCTTTGCCCGCCGCATCGCTTCCCGCTACCACCGCGACGACCGAAAAATCCTCCAATTCGCGCAACTGGTTTTGAGCCAGCAGCAGTTCCGTACGCAGGTCGGGAACTCGTTCTTTATAGGTCTTTTTGTCGATCTTTTGTCCCACTTCGGTCGCATACAACATGGTTAGCCTCTTTCATTGATTTTCGCCTGGATGAATGTCACAAGGTTGTCGACGTCATCGCTGCCGATTCGGATCACCCGGCCGCGCACTTCGAGTTTGACGCAAGAGAATCCCCACAGGTTGTAGGTGTAGCCGCGCCCCGGCACCCAGTGGATGCCCCAACCATCGATCCACGAGGTTCGATCCGCCTGGACGGACAAGATATCCGCGTAGGGGATCCGACGGCGAAATACGGGCAGCGGACCAAATCGTACGGCCAAATGTTCGCCCTCGTCGCTTACCGTCAAATGCTTGAACGCGAAGGAGGTCAACACAAAGATGCCGGCCAGGATCAGCAATCCGACGACCAGTGTCGGTTCGTTCCAACCAGTCCAGGCCATCGCGAACACGACGATCGCAACGGCCAGGGTGATCAGATACAATGGCCCGCGCTGGGTATGGTGATACGGTTCTGGCAACTTGTTCGGCATGGCAGCAACAACTCCGAAAAGAATCTATCTTCTAGTGTACTCGGAATCCGCCCTACGTGCATACCAAAGTGACCGTTCGCCACCATATTGTCACGTCCCCACCTGACGCTGATCGACATCATCGACACCATGTGGGATACTCAGACGCTAACCGTAGCGTGCGGCCAGAGGGCCCCGCAACGAAAACCACCCGCCTTTTTCATGGAGAACACGGATGATGCGCACCGTTTTTGCTCTTGGATCGATTCTGCTGCTGCTGACAACCGGTCTGGCCCAGAGCGAGGATGGGCTGCCCGAGGGAATCACGGCTCGTGCTTGGGCCATCGCGGACGGTCGTACCGGCCAGCTATTGTGGGGCGTGAACGAAGACATACCAGCCAAAGCGGCCAGCACGACGAAGATGATGTGCGCGTGGGTCGTTCTGCGATTGGCCGAGGCCGATCCGGAGATCTGGGACGAAACCGTCACGTATTCAAAGTTGGCCGCCAGCACCGGAGGGTCCTCCAGCAGGTTGCGTGAGGGCGAGCGTGTCAGCGTGGCCGAGTGCCTGTATGGTTTGATGCTGCCTTCGGGCAACGACGCGGGCAATGCGTTGGCCGAGCATTTCCACGAACGATTGGAACCGCCGCCGGGCGACGTGCCCCAGACGACTCGCTCGAACTTCATCGCCGAGATGAACCGTTGGGCCGAGCGTCTGGAGATGACTCGCACCGTGTACCGCAGCGCGTTCGGCGACGGTGGCACGGCCGAACAGTTCACGACCACACCGCGCGACCTGCTGCGGTTGGCCTACCGCGGGATGCAGGACGAACGGTTTCGCCAATACGTCGGCACGCGAGAACACAACACGCTGGTGACAACGCCCGACGGTGGACAGCGTCAGGTGACTTGGACCAACACCAATCAACTGCTGGTCGACCAGGCCTTTGACGGGATCAAGACGGGGACCACCAACCAGGCCGGTGCCTGCCTGGTGTCCAGCGGCCGTCGCGGGACCGATCATCTGTTGGTCGTCGTCCTCGGATCATCGTCCAGCCAGGCTCGCTATACCGACACCAAAGCCCTGTTCGACTGGGCCTGGGCTCGTCGCCCGTAACCGTCGCCCGTAACCGTCGCCCGTAACCGTCGCCCGTAATCGACGCCCGCTGCCCGCCCGAAGCCCTCCATCCCCGGGAGACATCCATGACAAATCCAGCACGACCACAACATCTGAGCCGTCGCCAGGCAATGGCCGGTCTCGGCGTCGCCGGCATGGCGTTGGCCGGTCCCGCTCGCACCGGGAACTGGAGGGGGCGGTAGACCTTGGCGGCCTCGTTCCCGGGGCGTCTCTCTTC
>REEF01000582.1 GCA_007695205.1 Planctomycetaceae bacterium | reverse complement strand
CGTCCCCATGCAAGGCTACCTTCAATGACAAGAAACTTCTGGCCGGGTGCTTACTTGGCCGAGTGATTACACGTGGTGACGTCGGCGATGGCATTCGTGCGGGCTGTCCGCATACAACGGTCCGTCGTCCGGCAGGTTGTGAGCCACCTTTTGTTCTTCGCGCAGAAACACCGACTGACATGTCGCGGCCAAACGTCGCAGTTGTTCGGTCTCGTCTTCGGTGATCGGTTGAAACTTGCGTGCGGCGGCGATCGTCTTGTCCAAAATATCGAGGAAGGCGATCGGGATGGCGGTCACAAGGCCTTCCATCGACAGCACGAAACGCATGGCCAGCAGCATCTCGTGATCGTCCTCGACGGGCTGGTACCACCAGGAACGCGAACGCGGCTGGTCTTCAGGCCATAGGCCTCGGGAGACCGGTTTGATCGAGATGATCGCGACGTCCTTTTCGGCGGCCAGCTTCAGCACCGGCTTGCCGAACCCGATCAAAAAATATTCGACGAAATTCATCGGGAACATGCACGTATCGAACGGGAATGCATTCATCGCCGCCAGGGCCGCTTTGGTCGTATGCGCGGAGAATCCGATGTGCTTGACTTTGCCTTCCTGTTGGGCTTTCAGGATCACCTCCATCGCGCCGCCGGGCGCCATCGCTTCTTCGACTTCCTCGGGCCGTCTCAGGCAATGCAGTTGGTACAGATCGAAATAGTCGGTCTTCAGCCGTTTCAGCGACCGATCCAGTTCCTCTTGAGCGCCCTTCTTGTCGTACATACGTGTTTTGCATGACAGGTAGATCTTGCTGCGATCGATCCCTTGCAAGCCCACCCCCATCTTGACCTCGCATTCGCCATCGCGACCGTAGGCGGGTGCGTTATCGAAGTAATCCACTCCTTGATCAAACGCTTTATGAATCCCCTCCGTGCATTCCTCCTGCTCGTGATGTCGCAGTGCCAGACCGGGGAAGCCTACGACCGAGATCTTGGCACCGGTCTTGCCCAGCACTCGCCGCGGCAATTCCTGACCATCCCCCGCCGCAGTCGCGTCATGCTCCTGCGCCTGAATCACATGGCTCCCGACCACACTGGTGCCCAGCGCCCCGCTCATCCCCGCCAAAAAAGATCGTCGTTTCATGATTAGTCTCCCTAAAAACGGGCAAGTGATCGCACGTTACCGCACTGCCAAACAGGCAGCGGCACGGCTCTTGATGGTTTTCCCAGATCGACATTGGATCCAGCGTATTCTGGCGTTATACCATATCCGCCAGTGATATCCAACAGATTGGATCGGTACGACCGCAGCCTGCCGGAACGCCAAACTGGCCTCAGCATGAGCAGCCCCGTCGTTCGCCGCGTCATCTTGACAACGGCTCTACGGTAGGGGATCATGTTCGAACTGGCGTCTGGGATCCGACCTCTCTGCTGGAACGCATGCTTATGAACGGACGTGACCGAATCCTCGCGTTGCTCGCAGGGCAACCGATCGACCGACCTCCGCTGATGCCGATCACGATGATGTTCGCTGCCGATCACATCGGCCAGCCTTATGGGCGTTACGCGGCCGATCACCGTGTGTTGGTCGAGGCTCAGATGAAGGTCGCCGAAGCTTACGACTTTGACTATGTCTCGTGCATCTCCGATCCGGCTCGAGAAGCCACCGATTGCGGTGCGGATATCCAGTTGTTCGAGGATCAGCCGCCGGCGATCAACGAAATGAATGCGTTGCTGGCCGACAAAGCCACGCTGCAGCAGTTACAGCCGCCCGACCCGTTGGGGCCGGGACGGATGCGGGACCGAGTTCGGGCAGCCGCCCTGTTCCGCGAAAGGCTGGCAGGCCAGCGGTTGATCGAAGGCTGGATCGAGGGTCCGTGCGCCGAGGCGGCCGATCTTCGCGGGATCAACACCCTGATGATGGACTTTTACGACGATCCGGGTTTTGTCCATGAGTTGTTCGAGTGGGTACTGCAACTGGCGTTGCGATTCGCGCGAGCACAGATCGATGCTGGGGTGGAACTGATGGGCGTGGGCGACGCCGCCGCTTCGCTGGTCGGCCCACAGATCTATGAGGAATTCGTCTGGGCGTACGAAAAACGCCTGGTCGAGAGCTTGCATGAAATGGGTTGTAAGGTCCGTCTGCACATTTGCGGCAACATCAATTCGATCCTGGAACCGATCGGCCGATTGGGTTGCGATATCGTCGACCTGGACTTCCCGGTACCCGTGGCCGCCGCCCGCGCGGCGATCGGTCCGCAACCCGTACTGCTGGGTAACCTAGATCCCGTCCGGGTGCTTCGTGATGGCACGCCCGAGACGATCACCACAGCGGTCGCCCAATGCCATCGTGAGGCCGGGTCGCGATACATCATCGGCGCGGGCTGCGAAGTTCCGCGCGGCACGCCGCACGAAAACGTGATGGCATTGACCCGCTATGCCCAGAATACCTCGGCATGAACCTTGGAACCCGTTACTCTGGAGAATGACCCATGCACATCGGCTTTCACACCGACGCTTTCAACTCGTCTTACTGGAACTTCGAACGTTGTCTTCAATGGGCTCAGCAGAATGATGTCCATTTCATCGAGTGCGGTTTGATCGATGGTGCGAGTTGGATTCACGGATTGGGATACCAGCCGCATGTGGCGATGCACGAGGACCCCGTGCTGCTGCGCAAGAAGATGGACCGGTATGGGGTGCGTTTTTCGCAAGTCGACGCCGCTTATCCGCTGTCGGGCAAAGACGGCCCGCTGTACGGCGTGCCGTACGTTCTGCGATCGCTGCAATGGGCCAAGCTGGCGGGTTGTGATCGGATTGCCACGACCGACGGGCTGAAAAAGCCCGAAGGGTTGACCGACACCGAGGCGATGGAGCTGATGCGGCGGAGTTATCAACAGATCGTCGAGGTCGCCGAGGCGTATGAGATCATCATCAACATCGAGGTGCATGGGTATTTTACCACCGACCCCGACCGCATCGCCGAGATGCTCGATTTTGTCGACAGCCCTTTCCTGCAGTTGAACATGGACACGGGCAACACGTTCATCGCGGGACGTGATCCGGTGGACTTTCTGCGGCGCCAGGTCCATCGCGTCTCGCACGTGCATGTCAAGGATGTCAGCCAATCGCTGGCCGCAGCCGTGCGAGGCGAGGAGACGGGAATCGCGGTCAGCCATTGTGCGTTGGGGGACGGCGTGAACGCGGCCAACATCCGGCAGTGCCTGCAGATCCTGGACCAGCACCAATTTACCGGGGTGTTGAGCATGGAATGCGAGGGCCAGGGCGGCCCGATGATCGAGCAATCACTGGCGTGGCTAAAGCGGACGCTGGACGAGTTGAACATCCCGGTGAATTGATCGAACAGCGACCGCCCGTTTCGCCGACTTCGGGGGTCGGGAGTCGTTTTCGGCCAACGATCTACCACATGGGAAGCGGCTCACCC
>REEF01000687.1 GCA_007695205.1 Planctomycetaceae bacterium | reverse complement strand
CAATCCGTCCCACAACCCACGTAGGACGGATTGGCAATCCGTCCCACGAGGGAACTCTATGCAACGTTGAGCTCAGTTCTGGGCGGGGTCGATCGAGGTCCGGGTGTCCGGATCGCGGCTTGCCTGCCACTGCATGCGAGTTGCCGAGGGTTGCCCTTGGGTCTCCGGACTGGACCGTCGCGCATGACCTTCCATCTGGTGGCCGTTGACGGTGGCCACCAAATGCAACGATTCGTCGCCGGGCAGCTCGATAGTAAAACGCAATGTCTTGCCGCTCAATTGCACATCGTTCAGCGGCATTTCGCGTTCGCCACGCAGCACCTTGCCGCTGACTTTCTGGAAACACTGGCTCAACTGCAACGTAAACGTATGGGTTTCGCCCAATTCCGTTTCGATCGTGCCCTTCCAGGAACCGGAGACATTGGCGGGCACGACCCAGTAATACAACGTCCCGTTGAAATAGCTTTCCGCGTTGTCCACCGGTTGTTCGTCGTCCCGCGGCCAGCCCTCGATGCCATAGTTGTACGCGACGATCCGGGCACCGGGGGGTAATTCGTTCAGCAGTTTCGAACGCAGCTGCAGCAGGGTGCGCGGGTACAGGTACAGCAGCACGACGGTCGCTTCGCTCAGATCCTTGGCGAAGAAGTCGGATTCGATGAATTCGACCCGATCCGCGACGCCTTCCTTCTCCGCCGTCTCGCGGCTTTCTTCGACCAATTCGGAACGCAGTTCGATGCCCACGCCGCGAGCGCCTGCCTGCTTGGCAGCCGCGATCGGGATGCGGCCATCGCCCGATCCCAGGTCATAGACCACGTCGTCCTTCTGGACCTTGGCCATCTTGATCATCTGGGCAACCACTTCGTGAGGCGTGGGGCCGAAGGGATCGATGTCCTGCGAGGTGCCCAGCGTCTGATCGAATTCGTATTCGATTTCCACGCCGTCGGCTGCAGTGATCTGCGAACAAGTCGAGAGATCGACCGATGGAGTCGTCTGCGCCGACAGATCCATCGTCGAGACTGCCAACAAAACCCAGGCGGCCAGCGCAAGCCGTCCGCCAGATCGTATCCAGTCAACGCGTCCGGATGTCAGCAGCGAGGTAAGGTCTTGGGGTAGCAGGGGCAGGGGGCATTGCGTCATGGCTGGGCTCCTCTCGGTGTTACAAGTCCCGAAAAAACGGAAGGTGATAAATCGGTGTGATTATAGTCTACTGAATATTCTACGGATCGTCGATCGGCGTCGGCCAGTTCGGTGATGCCGTACGCGACTGGAGCAAGAATTGTTCGAACCAGGCAGCCTGCTCGGGGTGTTCTACAGCGATATCGTGCTGTTCACCCACATCCTGGGCCAGGTTGTACAGTTCCAGCGGTGCGTCATGGGCACGGCGCACCGCTTTCCAATCGCCCCTTCGAGCGGCTTGCTGGAAGCCCCGTTCGTGGAACTCCCAGTACAGCGGGCGTTGGTGCAGTTCCGGTTGGGGCTGCGAGAGCAGGCTGGGCAGGATGCTGACACCGTCGATCCCGTCGGGGACCGGCGCGCCGGCCAGTTCGGCGAATGTCGGCAGCACGTCGGCAAAGTACCAGATGTCGCGGCTGACGCTGTCGGGTTGGATTCGACCAGGCCAACGCGCGACCATCACCGTTCGCAGCCCGCCTTCGTACATGTCGCGTTTGCGGCCGCGCAGCGGGCCCGAGCTGTCGAATAGCCCTTCGTAGCGGTTGGCGGCGCCGTTATCCGAGCAGAAAAAGATGATCGTCTGCTGGTCGATGCCCAATTCTTCGAGCAGTTGCAGCATGCGCCCCATGTCGCGGTCGGTACGCGTCAGCATCGAAGCATATACCTTGGCCTGTGGAGGCCACTGGGTATCACGGGTGTAGGGTTCCAGTTCGGGGATTTGGAATCGATCGTGCGGAACGGTATAGGGCAGGTACAGGAAGAAAGGAGCCTCCCCGGGACCATGCCGCCGGATAAAGTCCAAGGCGAATTCGGTGAACAGATCGTGTGTATGATGTTGTTCGGTCACAAAATCCTGGCGGGTTCCCGTATTGCCTTCCAGGATCATTTTTTCTTCGTTGTGCCAGATGAATTCCGGGTAGTGCGAATGGGCTCGGCGTTGATTCAGCAAGCCCAGCCATTCATCGAAGCCTTGCCGATTGGGAATGCCCGTGGTCCCGGGTTCGCCCAATCCCCACTTGCCGGTAATGCCCGTGACGTATCCGGCATCTTTCAGGACTTGCGCCACGGTGATATCGTCTTCGGTCAGCGGAACTCGCATGCCGCCCCCGCCGCCCGTGCAGGGAACACCGCCGTGTCCGGGACGGCCCGTGTTGCCGCGCACGGTGGTGTGCCCGGTGTGCTGGCCGGTCATCAAGACGCTGCGCGACGGGGCGCAAACCGTCGACCCGGCGTACGCATCGGTGTACCGAATCCCCTGGCGCGCCATCTGGTCGACGTTCGGCATGCGGATATGCTGCTGGCCATAGACGCCCAGATCCCCGTAGCCCATGTCATCGACCATGACAAAAATGATGTTCGGTCGTGCACCTTGGGCTGAACGCGTCGTATCCTCCTGGGCCGATGCGGAGGATGAGACCCACGCCAGCGGCAGGCTCGCGACCAGCATCGCGGCGATATGACGCATCCCAAGGCCGAAACGAAGTGCCTGAGATCGGTGGTTCATGTTCTTCTTCTCCTTTGTCGGGTACCGCAGGAACGCGCCCCCGTGCGAATCATGGCTGGAGCTGCGAAAGCGGCAGCTTCAATTCCCCCTGCTGTTGTCCATCGACATCGATGATCTGGTAGGTGACCGACGGTGGCTCGGTCTGGGTATCGAATGTCAGCAAGCCGAACGAATTCGTCTTATTGTAGCCGAACAGACAACCATCCATGATCGCGTGCGTGTGAATGTTGGTCAAGTGCGACGAACTGAACTCGTACAGATCGTACCCGATATCACGGGGGATCTTCCAGGCGTCGGAGCGATGCCGATCTGCCGAGATCAACACGACACCGGCAATGTTTTGCTGAGCGACCAGATCGAAAATCTCTTCGCGTTCTTCTTGGAACCCGCGCCATGTATCCAGACCCCCTTGGCCGGGCTTGGCGTCCAGGCTCCACGGCACGGGCGATACCAGTACCTTGAAGGTCGCATCCGATTCCGCCAAGGTTTGCTTCAGCCAGGCCAGTTGATGCGGCCCCAGCATCGTGGGACGCTCGACGCCCGGTCCGCCAAATCGTCCCGGGTCGGTGCGGTAATAGCGTCCGTCAAGCAGCAGGAAATGCACGTCGCCGATACGGAAGTCGAACCAGACGCCAGGCTGCTGGACACCGCCACCGTAGTACGGGTTGACGAAGTTCTGTCGGAAGATGTCCCAGACCATCGGCTTCCAGTACGGGACGTCGATCTCCGGTCCTCCCCAACTGTCGTCCATGGCAAAATCATGATCATCCCAGATAGCGGCGATGGATCGCGAACCGATCAGACGAGCGAACTCGGGTTGCGATTGGCGTTGGTAGTAGCAATATCGTTGTTGGTCGGGGCTTTCCGGATCATCGATGTAAACATTGTCGCCCATCAGCAGCACGGCTGCAGGATCGGTGGCGGCGATCGTATCCCACATCCGCTCGCGGTCCGTCCCGTCGTAGCCGGCGCCGCCACCAAAGGCAACTCGGAATGTGGCCGGCTGGTTGCGTGCCGGAAAGGTGCGAAACTGCTGGTGATCGGCTCGCACTTCCGCCCCGTCATCGCCCAGCAGTACCGCGTAATGGTACTGAGTATGGGGTTGCAGTCCGGTTACCGGCACCTGGGCCGTGTAATCGTCCTCGGCTCGGGATTCGATCGGCCCGAAGACCAGCGGATCGGTCATGTCGGACGATCGGCTGATCGCCACGCGAACCGGCATCTCCACGGCGGTCCGCACCCAGACGCGAACGCTGTGGTCGGTCATGCTGCCCAGCATCGGACCATGCACCAGACGGTGGCGATAATCCTCCAATAGTTGCCGAAACGCTTCGTGTTCGGCCAGCGGCTCGAACAACCGTCGCGGCCCTGCCAGGAAACGCTCGGGCGGCAGATCCGTCTGCCGGATGGCCTGCTGCATCGTGCGGGCCGCTGCGTCCAGATCGCCCAGTTGGGTGTGGGCCAGCGTCTTCATGAACAGCATCTCCTGGTCGTGTCGCCCGGGATGTTCCTGCAGATATTCGCTTGTGTACCGCAGCGCTTCCTGCGAGCGGTCGGTTTGGATCAGCCGCAGGGCGTATTGCCCCAGTCGCTTGACGTCCCTTGGACGCGGCTCGCGACGCATGTAGTCGCTGGACTGTCGAGGATGGCTGGCGCCGGCCAGGGGATAGTCGGGAAACGGGTAACCATACGGAAAGTCGTAGGGGGAAATCGGCAGGCCGGTCGAGGCTCGATAGAGAAACAGGCTGGTATCGAAGCGGTACTGGTCCGGGTGCGGGTTGATCGCGAAAGCTTCTTCTACAGCCTTTTGAAAAAAGACGCTGTCGCAGAAATCGAACAGGGCTTGCCAGTCGGCTTCGTTCTGTGCGTGGCCTCCATCACGCCAATGCAGCACCTGGTGATCCTCGGCGCCCAACCACTCGAAGATCGGCTGAGCGGCCAGATGAGCCAAGGCGGTACCGTAGGGATTGGCCCACCAGTCGTGGCGAGCGTGGGTATTGATCAGCATGCGAGGCGCGACGGCGGCGCGCAACGTGTGAGCATCCATCGGCAAGCGGTCCTCTTGGCCGACGAAGGTCATCAGCCGTGGAGTCCACCAGTGGGCGTGCCGTTGTTGATGATCCGTCAGCCGCTGCTGAGGACGATCCGGATCGAAGAACCGCCAACTGGCCGTGCCGCCGGCGCCCGACGAGTTGGGGGCGGTGATGGCGATGCGATCGTCGTAGATTCCGGCACACAACGCGGCTTTGCCTCCCCGCGAATGCCCGGTCACCACGATCTTCTCCCGATCGACGTACGGTTGATCGACCAACGCATCGATCAGCGGTTGGTAAGCCCAGGCCCAAGCCGCGATCACGCCCCAATCCTGATAATCGGGGTACAGGCCCAGCACGCCTTCGTCCCGGCGCTCGGGGGCGTCCGTCGCCACGTCGTCGCGGATGAATTTGACCAGCACGTAGCCGCGTTGCACCGCTTGACGATCGGCAAACGCTTGCTGCTCGATCACCTCGGGACGCCGGTCAACCCAACGGGCCTCGTCATCGCTCAAACCTTCCGCATCAAAGAGAAAGCGATCGTTCTTGATGATCACAGGGAAGCTTCCCGGTCGATCGGGACGCAAAACGCCGACTCGCACCGATGCGGTGGTTCCGTTTCGCTGGATCGTCATCTGCACGTGCTCCAGGATCGCTTGCTGGTCGACGGCCTGCCGAGTCTGCTGAACGGTCCAGGCAACCGATTCGGGTTTGGCAGGCATCGTTCCGTACAGATAATGGGCCAGCAGTGTCTTGAGGTACTCGCGCTGCTCGGGCCAAGCCTCCGGGTCGGTCACCGGATCTTCGCCAATGCGGTGCAACGGGTTTACCAAACCGCGATGAGCCGGCAGTTCCGCAGCCTCGGGAAAATCCCCCGCCAATCCCTGGCGGCCCACTAGCACCGTTGCGACAATGACCAGCGCCAACGATTGTTTCAGAAGAGTTTTTCTGTTAAGCATCACAAGTGCTCCCTGTCAACGAACAAAATGGCCGTTCTTCGGGCGTCCGAGGGGCGTCGGAGCCGTTCACGAGGCGGCATCGGTGTCTCCTTGGTGCTGGTCAGCCACGGATCGCGCGTGATCCTCGCGCAAGGTCTTCAACAGACGCAGGATATCGGCGGCACCACCGATCGTGACCACCACGGCCATGATGCCGAACAAAACGAGTGCGACGATCAGCAACACCTGCCAAAGAAAGATCCAGAACTCGATGGGCATCAGACATTCTCCTCGCCGCCGGTTTGCGGCCGTTCATTATGCTTGCGGTCGGGAAACAGCAACGAACCCACGACCATCACCAGCACCGCGCCGCTGATCGTCAACAGCCCGACCCGAGCGCTGGGGATGTCGATCCCCAACAACTGCTGCACGGGACTCAACCCCAACACGGCCGATAGCCCTGCCAGCAGTGCCAGGAAAGCGCCCGTCGAACTGGCTCGTTTCCAATACAGCCCGCCCAGCAGCAACGCAAACGCGCCGGTGAAATACACCGCGCCGGTCACGGCCATGTAATCCCAGATGTCATCTTCCCCTTCATAGATCAGGCCCCACGCCAGCACGTACAACCCGATCACGACGATCAGCACCCGCGTCAAGGTCACCCGCGCCTTGGAACTGAGCGAGCGTCCTCGCGCTTCACGGATCGGCGCGATCACATCCTGCGTCAACACGCTGCTCCAACACAGCAGGTAGCTGTCGTGCGTCGACATGAACGCGGCGATCATCCCGGCGGTCATCAGACCGATCAGGCCAGCCGGCAGGATCTGGGCCAGAAACAGGGGCATCGCATAGAGATTGTCGAATGCTTTGACGCCTTCGGGCAACTCACCGGGCACCGGGTATCCGGCGGGAAAGAATAACTGCTGCAGGCCAGCGTGCTGCATGACGAACACAAACGCGCAGATACCCCAGAAATACGGGATCAGGAAACGAATCAAGAACGACAGCGATCCGAACATGTACTGGCGTTTGACAGCTTGCGGACTGTCCATCGCCAGCGCTCGAGCGACCGCCGTCGGCCAGATCCCGCAGCTCACCAGTCCCAGGAAGCCCATCCAGATAATGTACTCCCAGCCAAAACCGCTCTCGGCTACCGTCGGATCAAAGCCCCCGACGCCCATCTCCTGCTGGACTGTGTCGAAGATATTGTTCCAGCCCAGGTGCCAGGCAGCCAGCACGGTGGTGATCAGCAACCCAAAGGACAGCACGACGAACTGGACGTAATCCGCGATCACCACCGAGACCATGCCCCCCAGGCAGGTATAGATCAGCACCAATACGGTCAACGAGATCATCACGGCGTTCAAGGCCCAGGGAACGTCCGAGGTACCGGTGATTCCGACCAGGAACATCGACCCGACTTTGAGGAACAATCCCATGTTCAGGATCCCGCCCAAGGCCATCATCACGCCGCCCAAGATCCGCGTCTTGCGGTCAAACCGACGTTCGTAGAATTCGGGGATGGTCATGACGCCCATTTCCCGCAGCCGATACACGAACAGCCCGGTGACGCCGACCAGGAAGGTGACGATCCCGGCGGCCAGGGCGATGTGAAAAGCGGCGAACCCGCCGGTAAAGCCTTTCTGGGCACTGTACATGACGGTGATCAGCCCCAGTTCGGTGCCCGTGATCGTGGCGATGCCCAAACACACGCCCAGTCCACGTCCGGCGACGACAAAATCGCTCATGTTGACGATCAGTTTTCGAACGTACAGTCCGATCCCTACCGAGATCAATGGGTAGAGGATCACGATCACCCAGTCGATCAGTGTAAAGTTAGTCTGGCGCAGCAGATCGTTCAGGTCATCCATAGCAGGGCTCGAATCCGCAAACAAAACAGAACAGGCGAAAGCTCACACCACCATCTTTTGGTTGACGATGATACCAGCGACAACGCATGTCGACCACCCCTTGTCCCCGGATCCATGAATTCACGGCCGCCGTGTTGCTACGAAAAAAGGCTGCGTCGCGATCGTCGGGATCGCGACACAGCCTTGGATGGGCAACGCTGTCGTCCGGTACGGTTTGAACTGTCGGGACGACTTCGCGTGACGGCTAGCGGGACTGCTGGATGCGGAGCCGCTTGTTGATGTCGGTTTCCAGCACGCCGAATACGGATTCGTGCCGCTGGACCGACATGGACAGCGCCGCCAGCAGTCGTTTGGCGGTGAAAAAGTTCAGGATGATCCGCTGCGAGACCTTGATCGGGGCGGTGGGCATTCCCACCGGCTGCGGATTGAGCCCAAAGTCGATGATCAACTCCTCGGGCGATCCGGTCACTCGACAGAAGTTCGAGTAGCTTGCCAGCAGGCTACTGTCGTCGACCTGCACCTGCTGTTGCTGTTGCGGAGCCGCCGCTGGTTGCGATGTTGCCTCGACGGGGGGTTGTTGTTCCGGAGCGACCGGTTCGGTCCCCGTTTCCTGAATGCCTTCGTTTTCGTTCGCCATGGTATTCTCTCCTCTAACTTGACAAAATGGACAATGCGGCGAGTCCCCCGTTGGAACTCGTCCTACCTCTCGTTGCGTGACGAAAAACCAATCCCTCATGCGGCATGATTGTCACCGTTCTGCCGCGGGCACAAACTGCGAAATTTCGTAAGCCGATCGTTGACGGGCTGTTCGATAGGTTTCCTACATGTCGAAATGGAACGTGCGAGCCACAAACCGATAGAGCCGTTGTCCCAGGCTCTGCCAGCGCGTGTATACCTTGGCGCTGCCGTGTTGGCCGATCGTCAACAGCCCGCGCAGATCCTCCTGATCGTCCAGGGGCACGCGGGCTTGGTACGACGTGCTGAGCGGCCGCAATTGCCCCGTGCCGCGATCCTGTTGTGTACTGACATCACCGCCCGCTCGGCTGCTGAGGGTTGGTGACATGGCGCGGATCTCGTCCCGTGCGACATCGACCACGCGACTGGTCAACGTTCGCCCGGGAAACGCATCGAATTGCAGGACGGCGATCGGCTGAGCCTGTCGCGCCATCGCTTGATCCAGCAGATCGATATCGGCCTGGTCGACAACCAGTTCTGCCTCCAGCGACTGCGGATCGCCGACTCGGCAGATCAGTTCACCGGGCTGGTAGGTGGCATTCAGATTCTTCGGATCCAACGGAGAACCGGACCATTGTGGCAAACGTCCCTCCTCGTTGGGCAGTTGCTTGGTCTCGACCGGCAGGACGATGCCATCGACGGGGGCCACGATGTTCAATCGTGACAACTCTTCCTCTTTTTCCCGCAACTGCTTCTCGATCGTGGCTTCGATCTCGCGAGCCTGTTGGATCTGCATGCCCGCCGTATCGTCCACGTGCGAGCGGCGTTCCAAGCCTCGCAATCGTTCACGTGCGACCGTCAGCTCGCCTTGCAGGTCGATGACGGCCAGTTCCAGATCATGGTTCCTGAGCGTCAGCAGCGAATCGCCCGCTTGGACCACAGCCCCGTTTTCCACATGGATTGACTCCACCTGGCCTCGCACATCCACATAAACGGGCGCCGCATCGCGCGGGGCGATTTGGAAAGCACAGTTGATCGAGTAGGGCAACGGCAAGAAAATCACCAAACCCAACACGGCGCCGACCACCGCGATCGAGGTGATCAAGTTCAGTCGCTTCACCTTATGCATCCTCCCGGGCGTATAGAAGAACTTGCCCAAGCGATAGAGCGGCTGGACCACGAGCCCGAAAAAACCTACGGCGGCGAGCAACTGACCCAGCACTTTCAGCCCGTACGGTTCCAGCACCATGTTCAAAAACCAGACGATCGAGAACACCACGACCCAACGGTAAACGACCGCCGCCACGGTGTACAATCCGAACAGGAAACGGTTGCTCTCCGGCAAGAAGGGGTTTTCCGGTTGCTCCAGGCCCAAGCAAAGATGGACCATGAACCGCTTTAAGACCTCGGTGGATTTCTGCCGCAGGTTGGGGATTTCCGCCAGGTCCATCAAGATATAGTAGCCGTCGAATCGCAACAGCGGGTTGCCGTTAAACACCAGCGTGCTGACCGAACAGATGAACATCACACTCAAGCTCAACTGATTGATCAACGTGGTAGGATCGCTGAACCACCAGAGGAACGTCGCGATCGACGCCAGGATCATCTCGACGTACATTCCCGCCGCGCCGATCATGGCCCGCCGATACTTGCTGGGCAGCATCCACGAATCGGAAACGTTGCAGTACAGGCACGGAGTGAAAACCAGGATCATCACCCCGATCTCGTGGCATTCTCCGCCGAAGTGCTTACAAGACAACCCGTGCCCCAGTTCGTGCAGCACCTTGACGACCCCCATCGTGATCGCCAAGTAGAACCAGTTGCCGCGCCCGAAGAATTCATGAAAGGTCGGCAAACGCGAACGAAAGATGTCGAATTGGATGATCACCAGCAGCAACGCGCTGACCGCCAACGCCAGGCAGAAGAACACGACGGCCGGGTGGAACATCCACTTGACCATCGGGTACGTCCAGTTCAAGAAGCGTTCCGGGTCGATCCCGCGAAAACGGATCGCGAAGATGTTCGACATCTTGCCCAGCAGTTCTTTCCGCTTCTTTTCGTCGCGACGTTTGCGAAGCTGCCGACCCTGCCCGGCCGATTCGGAGATCACCAGCCCGCTGCGATGCAGCATCCCGATGAATTGCTGCAGGTCCTGGTAGGTGATCTTCTGAGGCGCAAATTCCTGCTCGAATTGCTCCTTGATCTCCTCCAGACTGATCTGCCCGTCCAGCATCTGCAGGATCGCGAACTCCTCCTCATGGAAGCGGAAGTAGTTCAAGCCGACGGGTTCCTTGACCACCCAATACGCTTCGCCCAGATACCGTTGTTGTCGGACGGTCAGGTCGGGACGGACGCGCAGCGAGAGCTTTCGTGAAGTGCTGCTGACCAGGCTGTCTGCCAGTGTTGCCATCAGGTTACGCTTGTTAGGAACCGTCCGAACGGATCAGGAAAGGTCGGGGTGCCTGGACGAAGCACCTCGGGTTTCTCGTTTTCAACGCACATCGGCAGATGCGACCATCGGCCGCTTGGTAATCACCATCCGCGCTTCGGTGCCCGGCCGCATCAGCCATTTGTACCCGCCACGGCCGGGTTGATTTTCAACTTCGGTCCAGATCCGGTACCGATTCGCCTCGACGATCGAGCTGATCCCCTGGATCCGAGCCGTCAAGACTTCTTCATCGGTGCCCGCCAGATTCACGATGATCTTCACTTCGGCATCTTTCAATTGATGCGGCGCCACCAAGCTGGCGTTGACAAAGCCTTCCACGCGCAACCGGTCCATGCGGATCAGACGCAGGATCGGCTCGCCAGCCCGCACCCATTCGTTCTGCTGGCGATGGACGGTGACCACCACGCCGTCGAAGGGCGCCCGGAGGGTCCGCCGCTGCAAACGATTCTCGGCCGCGTCGACCTGCGCCATTTCCTCGTCGCGTTGCAACCCGGAGATCTTGAACGCCATCTCGGCGGCCAGCGTATCCAGCACCGACTTTTCCCAAGTCACTCGCTGGCGCCGGAGCGTCGTTTCGGGGATCGTCCCCGATGCCCGGCGATTGATCGCCAACGATTCCTCGTATTCGGCTTTGGCCAGATCGATCAGTTTTCGAGCGACCCGCAGTTCGGCATCGTTCGTCGCCCGCTCTTCGGCCACCGCCAGTCGTGACTGGGCGATCCGTCGCTGGATCTCCGTCTCGATCACGTCCAGTTGCCCCAGTACCTGGCCTTTGGTAACGATCGCCTCTTCCCGGACCAGCAGTTCGCTGATCTTTCCCTCGTCTTCCGCCGGCAATTCGACATGATCGATCAGCGAGATCACGCAGTGGTCCAACACCACCGTATCCCGGTCCTGCATCAAAGCGCCACCGGAGGGCTGAGCCGCGATGGCAGCGGTTGCGATCAACAAGGTGGCAGTAAACATGACAAATTCCCTCTTCGGTATCAAAGCTTTTTCGACTTCTAAGTCAGGTAGAACAAAATAGTGGATTGGAACCACTCCCAGGCCTCGTGGAACCAAACGTAACCGATCGCCCGCCGCCCGCAGTAGACTTTTGCGGTGACGGTTGAACCCGGGTGCGGGGTGCCGATGTCCTCGCGGTTGATGTCCACCTTCATCTTCACGACCGAACTTCCATCGCTGGCGTCCAATTCGACAAAGTCCTTGATTTCCCGCAAGACGCCTTCGTAATTGGTCTCCGGATCCGTGGCTAGGATGTAACTGACGCGTTCCCCCGCTTCCGGGTAGCGTGCCCGCCAGTCTTGATCGTGCCGCGCCCAGCGAATCTTGCCGCTGCGGCTCTCGCGCATATTCAATTCCAGTTCCCAGTCGCCCGACGGGTCGACGATCGTCATCAGTTGCTGGCCCATGCCCACCGGCCGCCGCTCCAGCGACCGTTCGGTCTCCCAGGGGATCATCACGTCGCCGGCGATCGGCGCGCGAATCAGCAGGTTCGCCCGTTTTTCTTCCAGCAACTCCTGCTGGGCTCGAAGCGTGGCGATCTCCTCGTTCAATTGCCGAGCTTCGAATTGCAGGCTGATCCGTTCGCCTTCGTTCAATCCCCGTTGGTGCACCAAGGCGTACTCGACGGAAAACATCCGCTCCATCTTGGACTGCAGACGGCCGACCACATCCTGGTACTGGACCTGCAAATCGGGATTTCGCAACTCGACCAACAACTCGTCCTGTTCCACCCGTTGCTTGTCGCGAACATGCAGTTTGACCACATCGCCATCGATGGGCACGAACACGTCCCGCTTGACCATCGGCTGCAGCGAACCCCGCGCCTGGATGTTGAAATCTTTCTTGAAGAAGACCATCATCAGGATCAGCACAAGCAGTATCGCCGAAACGGTGACCGTCTTGGGTAGATTGCGAGCGGTTACCAGAAACCGAGTTTTGCCGACGGTCCGCCACAGGGGCATCAAGAAGATCCGGTTGACATCGACAGAATTGGTGATCGCACGCGCGGCGTGCTCGTAGACCAGATCCGTGCGCGAACGCAGGACGGGTTCCGGCAGCCGGCTCTCGATCTGCTCGACCACCAACGTCCCGACGATCTCGTTCGCCAGGTTACTCTCCTCGTCCGCCTCGCCCGTGACCGTCTGCCGTACGTCCGCCGCCCGCTTGGGGCGTCGCAACGGCAACAGCGCCAGCATCCGCGTGTGTGATTCGTCGATATAATCGTGCAGCGATTCTTCGACTTGCGGAGGCAGATCGTCCATCGACCCGTCGTACCACAAGGCCTCGCCCGTGGCCACCACACGCGTCGCCAATTGGCCCAGATGGTGCACGATATTCGACCGGTTCTCGATCGTGTCCTGACCGCTGACCGCCTCGATCTTGCACTTGCGGCCATGCATCACACCAACGCTGACGCGGTCACAGCCGATGATCCGACGCCCCTCGTTGACAATCGTATAGGCCGTCTCGCGCAGATCCAAATTCTCGTGCACCATGCGGGCAAAATGGTCTGCTTGAGCCCACAGCGAATGACGGTCGCTGATCTGCCGCAGTTTACGCGTTTTCAACCAATCCGACGCCAGTTCGCACATCTGCACGACGAACTTCAGGTAACCTCGCTGCGTCACCGGTTGAGCGTCCGGACGCTGGAAGATCTCGACCACTCCTTCCACCTGGTTGTCCGAACGCAGCGGAGCGACCACCAGCAGATGATTGGTCGGATTGCCGATCGCCTGTTCGTCTCCGACGCCCGATTGCGGCGGTACCAGGATCGGTTCGCCCGAAGCGATGATTTGGGAAAGCAGACCGAAATGGCGCCGCGTATCGTCGGAATCCGCGTCCAACAGCATTTCGCTCATGCGAATCTGATACGCCAGATCCAGACGCCGCCCGTCCCGCATGATCCAAATCGCGCCGCCAACAGCCGCCAACGCCGCGATCACCTTCTCCAAAAACGCAGGATAATAGGCCTCGGCCTCGATTTCGCTCTTCGACAAGGTCGCGATCTCGCTGACCAGCCCGCGGATCTGCTGCTTGGTCTGTTCGATCGTGTCGGAACTTAATGTGGGTTCGGTCGCCATGGTCACGCAGCCTCAAAGAGAGTGGTCCGAAAGTAACTTGTTCGCGTACAACCGCCCTGGAAAACCACTCGAAAACTCCAAAGATCTTTCTAAGATGACGCCTAGATCCATCCGTTCCTCTGTGCAACCGGCTTTTTTCCGTGAAATTCCAAAAAATACCGGTTTTTGGCGCCGAACATGCACATCAGAGAATCTAGGAAAACCAGGAAAAGTTAAGGTCGTCGAAGGCTCCGAATGCCGTATCTCTAACCTCCCATATCTGGCCGATATCGTCCAAGATCTCCTCCAGATGAATCAAGTAATAGTCCCCAATGTCGTCCAGAACAGAACCGCCCAACTCGGAAACATCCAGCTCCGAAGCGTTCCACGCCACGTCCGCCCCCGAGTCCTCGTACGGCGAATCGTCGACCGCAGCCCCGATGAACGCGCCTGTCTCGTAAGACGCGTCTTCAAAAGATGCCCCGTTGTCTAATTCGGCAGGATGGACCTCCACCATGAAAAAACAGTCCGCCGCTAGCATCTGTCGAGGCTCCAAACGCTCGACCACCAGCGCCTGACGAGCCGAACTGGCCGGCCATGCGGCAGCCATTCGCCCCAAATAACCAAACCATTCCCAAAAAAGCCTCATTCGCCCGGAGCCTTCACGTAACAATCATCGATGACACCCGTTTCGATTCAATTTATCACGTGGCTGAACCAAAGGTCAAGCGTTATTGCTCGATTTATGGGTAATATCTACTTGATTATCAAGTAATTTTTGCTTGACAAACACGTCGATGCTGGTTAATCATGAAGAGAGCAAGGCCATGATCCTTGCCCGAAACGCTACTTATGGTTAAACAACGTTGGTCAGGAGGGCCGGTGCCCGACACCGGGGTCGCCGAGGTGATTACCGAAAAGGTCTACAAAACATTTACCGTCGGTATCGACGAAACGCTGGATCGCACGATCGACGAATTGAAGGAAAAATTCGGAAAGACGTCGCGGGCAGACGTGTTTCGTATGGGGATTGCCCTGTTGAAGGTGGCCGCTGAGGCCAGGGAGCGGGATTTGAAGCTGACGATCTCGGACCAGAACGACGTGGTTCGGAAAGAGATTGTCTTGCCGTAACCAACGTAGGTTGGGTCTCCGACTCGACCCGACTCGACTCGACCCGACCCGGTCGGGACGGAGTCCCAACCTACAAAGATGCGCGCACCGTGCACGCATCCTACAGGTGAAGAATCTATTTACCCCCGGATGGCTTCATGCAATTGCCGATTCTGACTGACCGACCGACGCCGGGACAAACGGCCGATGGATTGGTGCAGCATCTGCCGGGCGCCGCCCGATCCTGTGACCGAGTCCCGTTGCCGATGACCATCGGTGAAGCGCGGGATCGCGGCTGGGATGAGATCGATGTGGTGCTGATCACCGGCGATGCCTACGTGGACCACCCGAGTTTTGCGATGGCCATTCTGGGACGTGTGTTGGAGGCGGCCGGTTTTCGGGTGGGGATTGTCAGCCAGCCGGATTGGCGAAGTTGCGATGACTGGCAGCGATTTGGTCGTCCGCGTCTGTTTTTTGGCATCAGCGCGGGCAATATGGATTCGATGATCAATCATTACACGGCCAACCGCAAGGTCCGCAATCAGGATGCTTACTCGCCGGGCGGTCGGATCGGTTTGCGTCCGGATCGCGCGACGCTGGCCTACTGCCAACGGGCTCGACAGGCGTACAAAGGGGTGCCGGTGATCGCTGGCGGGGTCGAGGCGTCGCTACGACGATTGGCTCATTATGATTACTGGAGCGACAAGGTTCGCCGATCGATCCTGATGGACTGCAAGGCCGATCTGCTGGTCTACGGGATGGGTGAGGATGCGATCATCGAAATCGCACGGTGCTTGGATGCCGGGCAGACCGTGGGATCGCTGCGTGACATGCGCGGCGTGGCCTACGCGATGGGTGCGTCCGAGTCGCCGCCGGAGGATGCGCGGGGTTTGCCCAGCTATGAACAGGTGCGGGACGACAAGTGGCAGTTCGCCGAGGCGACTCGGATCATCCACGACGAGACGAATCCGTACAATGCACGGCGACTGGTCCAGTGGCACGACCGCCAGGCGGTGGTGGTCAACCCGCCCGCCCTGCCTCTGTCCCAGCAGGCGATGGACCGCGTGTACGGATTGCCGTTCACGCGCAAGGCGCATCCCAGCTATACCGAACCGATCCCGGCTCGCGAAATGATCAAAGATTCCGTGACGATCATGCGTGGTTGTTTCGGCGGCTGCACGTTTTGTTCGATCACCGCGCACCAGGGCCGCATCATTCAGTCGCGCAGCCAACAATCGGTGCTGACCGAGATCCGGGACATGGCGGCGGATGAGGGATTTACGGGGGTGGTCAGCGACATCGGCGGCCCGACGGCAAACATGTACGAGATGAAGTGCACGCGGCCCGAAGTCGAGGCGATTTGTCGGCGGCAATCGTGCGTGCATCCCAAGATCTGCAAATTGCTGGGCACCGACCACGGACCACTGATCCAATTGATGAAAGAGGCTCGCGAAGTCCCCGGCGTGGACAAGGTGCTGGTGGCCAGCGGCATCCGCATGGATCTGGCTCGCCGTTCGCCCGAGTACATGGAGCAACTGGTCCAGCACCATGTGGGCGGGCACCTGAAGGTGGCGCCCGAGCATACGGATGCCCGGGTGCTGGACAAGATGCGCAAGCCGGCCAATGTGGACTTCGAGGGGTTCCGTGAAGCGTTCGATCGTTTGTCGCAAGAGGCCGGCAAACGCCAGTTCCTGGTGCCGTATTTCATCGCCAGCCATCCGGGCAGCGATCTGCATGCCATGATCGATCTGGCCGTGTTTCTGAAACGCAACGGCTATCAGCCTGACCAAGTCCAGGATTTCATCCCGGCGCCCATGGATGTGGCGACGGCCATGTATTACACGGAGATGGATCCGTTCAGCAAACAGCCCGTCTACATCGCGCGGCATCTCCGGGACCGCAAGTTGCAACGAGCGCTGATGCAGTTTTTCAAACCGGAGAACTACTTCGAAGTGCGTCGCGCTTTAGAGCAGGCGGGGCGCCAGGATCTGATCGGTCGCGGTTGCGATTGTCTGATCTCGGACAAACCGCCCCGCGAAGCCCTGGAGGCTCGACGCCAAGATGCCAATCGCCGCTTCCGCGGCGACTTTGTGCACGATCCGACCGAGGACCAGCGGAAGAAGAAAAAGAAAAAAGGCAAACGCAAAGAATCACGCTACGAACCCGGCTCCGGCTATCGCCCCAAAGCGTAAGGATCGGCAAGGAAGCACCCGGCCAGGTATAGCTTCGTGGAATCGGCGGAAGCCGAGGTCGGGAGTGGCGTGTTCAGCTTGAGCATGTGCAGCCCAAGGTCATTGCCTCCGTTCTTGTTCTGCGTCATACCCCATCCGCCTCGCGCGGATGGTGGATCAGATTTCAGCAGCGAACCATCCTACTTCGCGACGAACGATGGACCGTCTAGCGATATGCGTGCCAGTCGCGAAGCGACGACATGTAACAGCCACGGACGCGAGTCCGTGGGACACGCGACGCCGCATCCTCCAAGAGTCGCAA
>REEF01000936.1 GCA_007695205.1 Planctomycetaceae bacterium | reverse complement strand
TGAGCGAACGGGATATAGGCGGCAGCCCGCTGGGCCAATCCTTCGTCGAACTCCGCGGACCGGAAAAGGGGACGGGGGTCTTTTCGACGGACGCGTTCCATCAAGAGGCGTGCTGCCCAAGCAAGACCTTGGTGAACACGCTGGTTCTCAGTAAAAAGACCCCCGTCCCCTTTTGGCTTATCCTCAGTCGCGTTCGGTCGCACCGGGTTTCAGGCCGTGGTGGCGCAGCAGGGCGTGAAAATTGGGACGTTGCATCCCGACGCTTTCGGACGCGTGAGTGACGTTCTGGGCGCAGCGGCCTAGCGCGGCGGTCAGGAAGCGACGTTCCAGGTCCTCCACGACTTGCCGCTTGAAGGTCTTGAATTCGTCCCAGGTCCGCGGCAGGTCCGTGCTGGACAACGTGTGTTTGGATTTGCGGATTTCCAGCGGCAGGTGTTCCAGTTCGATCTGGCTTCCGCCGTAAAGCACCGCCAATCGCTGGACGATGTTCCGCAGTTCGCGGACGTTTCCCGGCCACTGATAAACCTCCATCTGCTGCAATGCCCGAGGAGAAAGAAACGTCGAATGCAGACCCATCTGACGCGAGAATTCGTCCAGAAAGGCCATCGCCAA
This sequence comes from Planctomycetaceae bacterium, assembly GCA_007695205.1. GTDB lineage: Bacteria > Planctomycetota > Planctomycetia > Pirellulales > Pirellulaceae > SKKK01. Next base: position 2,822 of record REEF01000936.1, on the reverse strand, counting down.
CAAAGGGATGTCACCCGCCCGATCGCGCAAGGCTGGCAAGCTGACCGGGACCACATTCAAGCGGTAGTACAGGTCGGCGCGGAACTGGCCCACTTTGACCATCTGGCCGAGATCCCGATTGGTCGTGGCGATCAAGCGGATGTCCACCTCGCGCTCGGCCGTGTCGCCCACCCGCCGGATGCATCGGGTTTCGAGTACCCGTAGCAACTTGCCTTGAGTCTCCATGCTCAGGTTGGACACTTCGTCCAGCAACAGCGTCCCGTGATCGGCCGCCTCGAACGAGCCCTTCTTGGTGGCGATCGCTCCGGAAAACGAACCCTTGACGTGCCCGAACAACTCGCTTTCCAACAAGGTCGGAGCGAGCGCCGTGCAATCGCAGCCCAGCAGAGGTGCATCGCAACGGTGGCTGAGGCGATGGATTGCGCGCACGGCCAGTTCTTTTCCGGTGCCGCTTTCGCCGGTCACCAGTACCGTGGCTTCGGCCGTTGCGATCCGCTCGATCAACTCGAATACATCGAGCATGGCGGAGCAACGTCCGAGCATGCGTTCAAAGCGGGGCAATCTAGAGCGTCCATGAGAACCCGATTCCCGTAACGCCGTGGTACCGGCGGGTTTCACGCGGTCCACTGCCGCCCGCAGTTCGTCGGCCGAACAGGGCTCGACCAGATAGTCGGCGGCTCCCTCCCTGATCGCTCCGATGGCGGTCTGAACCATCTGATTGCGGCTGACGACGATCACGCACGTCGAGTTGTCTTCGGCCTTCAGTTGACGGACGACGGCGATCGGTTCCGGTTCCGGCGACGAGAGCACGGCGATGACCAAATCGAAGTCATCCGCCACGGCGGGCAAGGTGATGGTAAAGGTGGTTCCTTTGCCGGGGTCGCTGTCCACTTTCAGCGTGCCGCCGTGCTGTTGCAGGATGCCGTAACTGACACTCAACCCCAGTCCGGTCCCCTTTCCCGCCGGTTTGGTCGTGAAAAAGGGCTCGAAAATCCGGTCCAAGTCCTTCCGCTCAATGCCACAGCCGGTATCCGTGATGTGGATGACGACGCGGCCGTCGGCGGTCGCCGAACTGACCAGCAACGTGCCTCCGTCGGGCATCGCCTCACAGGCGTTCAGGGTCAAGTTCAACAGGACCTGCTGCAATTGATTGCGGTCCACGTTGACCAGTGGCAGATCGTCGCCCAGGTCTTATGCTGTCGACCGCCCAGCACAGAGTTCCCATGTCGCCGGGCGGACGGATGCCCACCCGGGCCGACAGATCCCCGCCGATGATCTTTTGGGCCATCACCACCACGTGGCGGATCGGCGCCAAGACCAGGGCGTTGGCCATGAACAACAGGATCAGGCTGGCCGCGGTCGCCGCGAGGATCAACGTCATGAACACCGCGCTGATCACGTTCAATTGGTGGGTGAACGGGGCTTGAAGCAACCCGACGTACAACACGCCGATCACTCGGCCCGTCGGGTCGCGGATCGGTTCGTACGCCGTGATGTACCAGTCGTTCACGACAAAGGCCGGGTTCACCCAGGTACCGCCCTGGTCCAAGACCGTTTCGCTGACCGCGCCGCTCAAACGCGTGCCGACCGCCCGGCTTCCGTCTTCCATCGTGACGTTGGTGGCGATCCGCAAGTCTCCCTGGAAGATGGTCACCGTACTCATCGCAACCTCCCTCCCTTGCCCACCAAGAGCAAAGTCCGGCACAAGACCTCCTGTATACCACGCGATCCGCGCGGTGCCAGCACTTGGCCCCGGACCAGCACGAGCGGGCGATCTGCATCGTGCTTTCGGGCACCGGAAGCGACGGTACGTTGGGGCTGCGGGCGGTCAAGGTCAAGGGCGGCATGGTGATGGCATTCGCTACTTGCAGCAGACGCCGGCCGAAGTCGAGGCGCTGTTTCGCGACCTGTTGATCGGCGTGACCAGTTTCTTCCGCGAACGGGAAGCGTTTGCCGCGCTCCGAGGACAGAGCGATCAATCTGATTCTGACCGACGTGGGCCACATCGTTTCGAACCTCCAATCCCGAGGCCCAGCGGATGTACGGCTGGAGCGAAGCCGAAGCGTTGGCGATGAACGTCCGCGATCTGTGTCGCTGGGGTCAGACTCGGGATTCGGGATTCAACCTCAACGCCTGTTCCATCGACGCCATGTGCATGGCTACGTCACGGTTCGATTCGGCGGCATTCCTGGCGTGCCCGATCAGGTCCGATGCGTTATCCGGATGAGTCAACCCGAATCGAGCCGACAACTCGCGCAGGTTCGCCCCCTCGTCTGAACCGGGAAGTGGCCCCTAATCTTTCACCTAAACAACATACGCCGCCGCGGCGTATGTTGTTTCCCAGGAACTTAAAGGGAAGCTTGTTAGATGGGTGGCACCTATCACCACGCGGCACCTATCACCCCGCGCAAGATGTGCAGATGCCGGATCAGTCGATTGTGGCCAACTGGACTCGCGCGCCCTCCAAGCGGGTCGCCAACAGCTTGGTCACGCTCAACAGCAGACGGTAGCCCAAGTCGTGGTTCGTTTCCATCAGCTCGCGCAGTTTAGCGCCTTGGATGGCCAACAACTTGGTATCCTTGCGTATGGTTCCCGAAGCCGTGCACCGATACGGTTCGACCACCGTCGACCAGACCGCCAGATCGCCTGCCACGAGGGTATCCACCGTTCGCAACTCGCCGCTGCCTAACTCGTACTGCAAATCGATCTCGCCTTCGGTCATGACGTACAACAATTCGGCCGGGTCGCCTTGTTTGAACAGCGTTTCACCCGCAGCCGCGCTGATCTCCTCGGAAATCATGGCGACTTCCTTCAGAGACTCC
>REEF01000148.1 GCA_007695205.1 Planctomycetaceae bacterium | reverse complement strand
AGTATTTGTCTCGTCGGCGAATTTCACGGAAGCCGGTCAAGAGCGAAACATCGAAGTGGGACTGAAGATCGAAAGCCAATGGCTTGCCAAACAAATCACCACGCATTTCCGACATTTGGTTGACTACGGTCTCGCCAAGCGAGCGTTCTGATGACGGGAGAGATTCTGCAAGCGCCACGGGCGTTGCCGATCGAAGCCGATTGTTTGGTGGTAGGCGGCGCGTTATGATTCGGTTCGCGGGACCACCGATCGGGCACGGCCCGTTCTCCACTCGAACACCTTGGAAGGCGTAACACATGTCCGCAAAGATGGTAAGTCGTCGGCGTTTTCTGGAGACGTCCGCTTGGGCCGCCGGGTCGGTCGGCTTCGGGTGCACTGGTCTGGCGAAAGCCGATCCTGAACGGGATTTGGTACAGATCGATGCTCCGATCCATGGCGCGGTGCTGAATCGACATCACGGCAACGCGGTCGATGGCGGATTGCAGATCAAGGTGCAAGGCACGGCTGCTGCAGAACGGCAGATCGTTGTCAACGGCGTCACGGCTCGACGTGATGGTAGACAGTTCGAAGCGCCGATTGTGTTGCGCGAGCACGAAACGGATATCCTGGCCACGGCGGCCGATGTACCGGACGACCGCGATCGCGTGCGGGTGGTGTGGGATCGGAACTCGCGGCCCCGGTATCGATTCGCCTTCGACGACACCAGCTTCTGCTTCCGCGACATCTGGCAGCAGCAGTATCGTTCGCTGTTCGATTGCTTCTTCCTGAGCATGCTGCGGGACTTGCACGAGAAGTACCGCACGAAATTCGTGTTGAACATCTACTACACGACAGCGGACGAGTTCGACTTGACGAAATTCCCCGACCGCTACCGAAGCGAGTGGCGTGACAACGCCCATTGGCTGAAGCTGGCATTTCACGCTCACGCCGATCAACCGGCCAGGCCGTACATCGATGCCCCGCCCGAGCAACTGATCGCCGATTTCGACAAGGTACGGGACCAGATCTACCGCTTTGCCGGCGAGGACAGTTATTCGCCCACCACGATCGTCCACTGGGGCGAGGTGCGGCCCTCGGCGTGGAAGCCGCTGGCCGATCGCGGTGTGAAGGTCCTGAGCGGTTACTTTGTACGGCGAGGCGATGATTGGCCCGTCAGTTATCGTATGGACCCGGTACGCGCCGAATACCTGTCGCGGCATGACGCGCTGAAGGATTTCCCCAGCGGGATCGTGTTTTCCAAAATCGATATGGTCGTCAATACCGTTCCGCTGGACCGCATCGTTCCCCAGTTGGATCAGATCGGGCAGGATCCCAACCAGTCGGAGATCATCGACCTGATGACGCACGAACAGTATTCCTGGCCGTTCTTCTCCCACTATCTGCCCGACCATGCTGAGCGCATCGAAACGGCCATCCGTTGGGCGACCGAGCGTGGTCACCAGCCCGTTTTCCTGCACGAAGGGTTCCTGGGCCTGACCGGTTGAGGACCATCCGCGCCAGGTAAGCACCCGACCAGGAGTTTCTTGTCAATCAACGTGACGTTGCAGGAATGGCGCCGAAGGGGTCGGGAGTCGTTTTCGGGGAAGCCGCTTTCCAGGTGGTTCATCGTCGACCGAAAACGACTCCCGACCCCTTCCGCGGAGAACCGGCGGGTTCCCACCCGCCGGTCTCTTTTCGATGGGCCATGCGGCGCTCAAGTCAACGTGAAATCGGGCAACGGGACGATCTTGCCGCCCTGCTCGGTCGATTGGTGAGCGCAGATCCCGACGCAGGTCCAATTGGCCGATTGCACGGCATTGGGCCAGGGGTCGCGGTCTTCCACCAACGCGCTGACGAATTCGTTCACCAGATGCGGGTGCGATCCGCCGTGCCCGGCGCCCTGGATGAACGACAGATGCTCGGCATCCTGGATCGTCTGGGTGAACGGACGGATCGGCTCGGGCAACAGGTGCGCGTAATCCGGGACCTCGATCGCCGACGGGATCTCGGGTTCCGGCTTCTTGGCGGTGTGCAGCACGTGCGACTGGCCTTCGACCAAAGTCCACTCGAAGCTCTTCTTCGTGCCGTAGACGTCGAAGCTCTCGCGGTACTGTCGAGCCGTGTCGTACAGAAAACGCCAGATGTGTGCCGCGACGTCCGAATCCTTGATCTTGATATGGCAGGACTCGACCGCATACGGATTGCCCGATTTCTCGCGGATGTCGTCGCGGACCGTCCCCGACCCAAAGCATGACACGTATTCGGCACAACCGTTCAGCAACCCCAGGCAGGGGCTGACCACATGCGTCGCGTAATGCATCGGGATCATCCGCTCCCAGTACTCCGGCCATCCATCCATGTCCTGTGGATGCGATGCGGCCATGTACTGGATCTTGCCCAATTCTCCCTTCTCGTACATCTCTTTGATGAACAGGAATTCGCGCGAGTACACCACCGTCTCGGCCATCATGTACTTCAATCCCGTCTGTTGCACCAGTTCGACGATCTGACGGCATTCGTCGATGGTGGTCGCCATGGGCACCGTGCACATGACGTGTTTGCCCGCCTTCAGCGCCGCGATGGACATCCAGCCATGGTCGGGGATCGGGCTGTTGATGTGAACGTAATCCACCTCGGGATCGGCCAGAACGTCATCGTAGTTCGAGTACCGTTTGTCGATCCCAAAGGCGTCGCCGATCTGGTTCATGCGTTCGCTGTTCCGTTGGCAGATGGCGTACATTTTGGCGTGGGGATGCTTCAAATAGATCGGAATGAATTCCGCACCGAAGCCCAGGCCGATGATTGCCACATTCACTTTCTTGCCCGTCATGATCGCTCCTCGTTAGTTCAGTGGTTGGGGAGAGTCTCTGCTGGCCCGGCGGCGAACGACTGCCGGGACCGGTCGCAGGCCGCAACCTGCAACTCGCTCGATTTCGAGCAGCGTTGATTATAACGAAGCTCTAAGGCTAAACCATAGGACGGTCGCGCATGCCGTCGGGAGAAAAGTCGAGTCATTTTATGGCTGATCGGGGAAGTGGGCTTGCACCATCGGCCGGACCAGCTTAGTCTAGCTAGGCAGGTTCGAGGTCTCCTCGGGCTCGGTTGCTCTTGTGCGAGAGCAGCCTACGCAGGTTTCGATGAATTTGGCATGGTTTCGATGAGTACTGGTTCCAGCGATCCGAGGATTCCTGATAGCGAGGTAGCGATGCGCATCGCCCTGGTGCGCGAGATGACCGAAGCGGCCCACGAGGGAGCGATCCTGTGGGAGGTCCGCGATCGTCGACTTCGCACCTTGTTCTGCGTCCCGGAAACCAGTCGAGCCTTCGACAGCGCACAACCCACCTACGGTCGATAAGGATCGGCAACGAAATAACTGTCGGTTTTCGTTTGGTGGTACCCAACGCGAACGGGGTCGGGAGTCGTTTTCGGCCAACGACCAAACCGATAGAAACGGGCTTGCCC
>REEF01000358.1 GCA_007695205.1 Planctomycetaceae bacterium | reverse complement strand
CTGGCGGTTACCAAAAACCCGCGGCGAGAAACCGCTCTCTGCTACCCGACCATTCGAAGCCTTCTCCTTATTGTCAGGATGGTGAATCCGATTGCTTGACGATCGCCAGGTCCTTCGCCATTGCATCTCGTCCAGCCGTGGGAATCGCGATCGGTTTACTCGTGTCCAGAGATCAGCACGGCCCATTGGCCTCGGGCGGGGGCGCGCACTTCGATCGATGGCCCCCCCTCGACCGTTTCGACGGGGCTCCAAACGCTACGATGAATGTCCAACCAGCGGACGTGCAACGTACCCTCGGCTTGCGAGACATCCAGTTTCACCGATCCACCGTCGGGAAAATAGATGGCGTACTGCCGGCCAGGATCGGCCGCACAGTAGGCCTCGTCTTCCGCCCGCTCGGAGAGCAATCCGTTGTCCGGCTCGGCGACGAAAACGTTGAACACGTCCGTAAACATCCGAACGCTCTTCAGATGCCTTTGAGCCAGTTCGCTCAATCCGGCGCCCGACGTGGGACGATGGAACCGCGACGATGCGCAACCTCCCAGCACGTTGTGCCACATCTTGTGGGTTCCCTGCAACAGACTGCCACCGTGAGGCGTCCCGCCGTAAATCTTCGTGTTGTTGACCGGTCGCGGCGGGTCGGCCACCAATCGACGGGCCGTTTGCATGTTGTCCCAATGCGTCTGGCCGACCTGGTGGTTGTTCTGGGAAATGTCCACGAACGAATACAGATCGGGATGGTCGAACGTCCGACGATGCGTGGCATGGGACAAGTCCCAGGCATCCCACATCTCCGTCACCTCGACACCCCGATTCGCCTCACGCGCTTGGCTGCGGATGAATTGCGCCCAGTGACGACTCCATGCCTCGGAGTCGTTGGTCTCGTTGCTGATGCAGTACAGGACATGATCGAATGCTAACGAAATCGACAGCATCTTGCCCACCATCGCCTCCTGCCAGGCCAGCAGCCGGGGATGATCCTCCAGTTCCGGTAGGCTGCGAAAGAAGAGGTTCTCCCGCTGACCGGGATGCGTGTCGATCCGCTCGGGAAGCCCCGTTTCTTGAGTCGTATAGTTGATGTTGTTCTTGGGGTTGAAGGGGTTTCGGTTCCAAGGATCGCGGGCATAGTCAAAGCGGTCGAAGACTTCGATCTGTACGATGATCCTTCGGCGATGCGTCATTTCCAGGAAGTCGCGAAACCGCTGCCAATACGCATCGCTGAAACGGTCCAGATCGTAAAGTCCCGTTTCCGGATCGCGATGATGCGGCCAGAGATTGCCCTCGTCTCGGCTGGACATCGTATTGCGAACGTAGTTGCCTCCCACAGAAACCAGCAGGTCCAAGTGGGCCTCCAGCCCGTCCGGCGGAATGTCCGGATGGTTGAACAGATTGTCTTGATCGCTGCCACCCAACAGCAGCACAGGCTGGCCCTGGTATTGCCAGTACGTCGGATTCTTTGAATACGGTTGGATGCGGTCTGGATTGTCAGCCAACGCGGGCCCAACCCCGACCATCGTCGCAACCATCCACAAAACGACTTGTTCCACCCAACTTTTCGTTTGGCTCGTTCCTGCCATCTTCGAAGCTCCCCTTGTTCAGAACCCGGGCTGCAGGCAATTCCGACCTTCCGTTGCGCCGTACGCCAACGTCCTTTCGCGGATCTGCCTGCTGACGATTACAACGTTCGCGCCAATCCATAGTATTCCACCGTCACGCCCGGCTGCCAACCCCGTTGCGTCGAATTGGGTGGCTCTCAGACTGGGTAGCTCCCGCACGGGGTGGCTCCCGGACGCCGGACGGGAGTTACCGAGCGCGTCCTTGGTCATTGGCGTCGCCTCCAGCTACCGTTCACGACGGACATAGTGTTTGCGGATTTTGCTACGGCCAGCCCATCTGGACAGTCACTCAAGCACGTTCTATCCCACCCATGGAAACAGGCTGCCTTGCCAGATGGCAACGACATCCAGCGTGTCCAGCACCAGGGCATCGTCCCGTCCGAATCCCACTTCGCTGACCCGAATCTGATCCTCCAGTTGCCAGCCAAGCTCCTCGGCCTGCCAGAGGTGTTCCAGTGGCGACTGGGCCTCGATTCCAGCCTGCTTGTTGCACGACCATTGAAACGTCCTGACCGCCGCGTCGGTCGCGTCCTGGGCGTCGAACACTACTCGCACCTGTCCCGATTCCACATAGTATTTCGCCATGTTCGCAGTCCTTTCGATTCTGTAGGTTCCTGTGACACTGGTGTTATCGCCGGCCGGCTGACACGGTTGGTCACCCAGGTGGAAAATTCTTGGGCGCAAGTCACGTGGGTCATCGAAGCTGGCGAAGACGACGAACAGATGACCGGGAGACGGCCGACGATCCTCGCGGTACTGGCAGACGGGCGAAGTCTGGAAAGGCTGCGGTCGGGCGAGTGGGTGATTTTGCGGGATTATCGGGAGCGGCGTTTCGGAATTCGGCCGAGCACGATTACCGAATCGACCTCCGTGGATGGTTCCGCTAACGACGTATTGGGGGTAGCGGTCTCGATGCTTTGCCCACTGGGAATTGCTTGACAATTCGCTTCCCGGGTTTCGCCCACTATTGCTCGTCCTGCTCTCGAATCTCGCGGATGACTCGACAGGGATTCCCCGCGGCGAACACTCCGGCGGGGATATCCTTTGTGACAACACTTCCGGCGCCGATGACGGTCTTCGATCCGATGGTGACACCGGGACAGATAATGGCTCCACCACCGACCCAAACGTCGCAACCAATCTGGATGGGGCGACCGAACTCCTGGGTGCGGCGAAGTCTGGCGCTCATCGGGTGGCTGGCGGTGTAAACCTGCACGGCGGGGCCGAAGAACGTGTAGTCTCCGATGGCCACCTCGCACACGTCAAGGACAATGCAATTGAAATTGAAGTAAACACGCTCGCCAAGATAAATGTTGCTGCCGTAATCACAAAAGAACGGAGCCTGCATCCAGACCGAATCGCCACCGCTTGCGAACAGTTGCGTTAAAAGGTGGCGACGCGTTTCTTGCTCTCGCTCACCAGTGGCATTGAAGTCGCGACAGAGATCGCTGGCCCGTTCTCTGGCTTGAACCAATGCGGGGTCGAGCGCGTTGTATGGCTCACCGGCCAGCATCTTCGACTTTTCGGTGCTCATCGTCTGCTCCCCAAAACGTCCGCATGCCCTGCATTGTACAAAGCCAAGCTCGACGTCAGCAACCAACCGCACGCAACCCACGCAAACGGTTAGCTGCTGAAATCTGATTCACCATCCGGACCAGCCGGATGGGGTCTGCTAGACGCTGGTTGTCGCGGTTAGCTGCTGCCGATTCCACGAAGAAATACTTGGCCGAGTGCTTATAAGCACCCGGCCATATATTTCTGGTGGAATCGGGGGGAAGGGGTCGGGAGTCGTTTTCGGAGGAAGCGTGTTCCATATGGTTGATCGTT
>REEF01000149.1 GCA_007695205.1 Planctomycetaceae bacterium | reverse complement strand
GCCCGCCGTAGTCGAAGTCGGACCCCGCCTTTGTGCCGTTGCGGATCGCGTCGAGGCACGGTGAGTGCGTAGGCCGCACGCTCCCCGCTGGGTCGCGGTTAAACAGTTTTGGTTGCGGCCGGAGGCGGCGTTAGGAATTTACTGACGATCTCTGCCACCGAACACAAGGTCTGACTCCGGCGAAATCACCGTCCCGTCACCCTGATGGCTGGCCGGTGCTCTGGAGATCGGCGAGCCGGCGTCTACGGCTGGGCGGTCAACCGATCGGAGGAACGGCTGCTCAGCGTCTTGTTGGCCTTTCATCGGGACGGCTGTGTTTCCGCAGCGGTGTGCGGCGCATCCAGGACGGCAGTGGCATGGCGGGCGAAAAGGCCGCGGATGTCTTGCTGGTATTCGCGGAGAATCGCCTCGCCCCGCCCCTGATGATCGCCGCAGCGGACCAGGGCGCGGGCGATCACGATTTCGCGCAAGGGGCCTTCGCGGCGACGCCGTTCCCGCTGGCGGTCGTACAAGGGTTCCAAGCCGGTCATTACGTGACCGCGCATGCCGGGTTTTTCGAGCAGCCGGGCTAGTGGTTCGGCGGCTGCGGGGTCACCGATCTGTTCCAATGCCAAGGCCACCGCACGGTGATGCGAGAGGGTCACACTGGCATCCAGCGTCTCCAGCTTGTCCAGAATCGCCGGTACGGCCCTCGGGTCGCCGATCGCCCCTAGCGCCAGGATCAGGGCGTCGACCGGTGTGGGCAGGTGAGCGTATTCGGCCATCCAGCCTTGCAGGATCTTTTCGTCCCATTCGGTCACCTGCTGGAGCGTCTCGATCAATAACTCGAGACCTCCCGGATCGCTCAGGGCGCCCAGAACCTTGGCATATTCCAGCCGAGCGGCTCCGTCGGATGCCTGGAAGGCTTGTTGAAGCATCGGCAGGGCCATGTCTCCATGCGTCAGCACGACAGCTAGCGCGCGGCAGACTTCGTCGCGCGCGCGGCTGGCGTCGCCGAGTGCCGCCACGGCATCCTGCACCATCGCCGTTGGCAGCGGGAACGAATCGTCGTCGGTCAAGACGCTGGCCGGCAGATTGCCGATCTCTACCAGATGGGTTTGCAACTGCCTAACGTCGATTTCACGCGGCGTGCAGCGTTCGCGGACCGCCATGGCCGCGGCGACCCCGGCGGCGTAACCCTGGTTGTGCATATCGTGCTGCATCCGCACGATCGCGCTGGCGTCGCGGTGCATGCTGATCCCCAACCCGATCACCAGGATTCCTTCCAAGTCCTTGGGCAGCAAGCAGCGGTAGGGGGTGTACGCGCTGCCGCCCGGCGCCGGGTGGTTGGCCCGGAGAGTCTTCTCGGTGTGCGGGATCAGCGCAAAGTAGATCTGGCTGGGATAGCCGTGCGAATCGTAATTGCTGGCCGACAGGACGATCGAATCGGGATAGGTACGCCCGGCGATTTGGTCCAGGTAGGACAACACGTGGTCGCCCACCACGCGGCGCCGTTCGCGGTTCTGGATCAGGGGGCCGACATCGAACGAATTGCCCGCGGCCAGCCGCACGCCGACCAGGGCTCGCCACGTGTCCAGGGCGTCGGCTTCGTCCACCAGCAGGTAGTCCGAATTCACGTAGCCGGCATCCAAGGGCCGCATCGGCAGCCCGGTGCCCTGCAACGCGATATCTTGGCCGTTTTCGCCGTACATCGAGTCGGCTCCGGCTGCGATCGCGATGTCGGCGCTGCCGGTGGCATCGATCACCACGTCGGCCAACACCACTCCGCGGCCTTCGGACGTGGCGACCGCGACGCCTCGGATGCGTCCGTCCTGGACCAGCGCCCCGCAACCCAGTGCGCCGAGCCAGATCTGGCCGCCCGCCGCGCGGATCTCGCGGCGATACCATTCCATCTTGTGCTCGACGTTATGCTGCTTGTCCGGGAAAGGAACCTCCCGGCTGAAGCCCGCATTGCGGCCGTGATAGGGCCTGGTGATCAACCCGACAGTGCCGACGCCGCCCAGCGCTTCCTGGTATTCGATCACCAGCACCCGTGCACCGCGACGTGCGGCGCCGATCGCTGCGCAGGCTCCCGACGTTCCGCCACCGACGACCACGACATCCACCTCGGCAAGGACCGGGAGGGGAAGTGCTGGCAGCGTGATGGTCGGGTGGGCATGATCGACGGGGCGCAGTCCCCGGAGCGTTTCCCGCACCTGGCCCCGATCCGTCGCTTCGACGGGCGGCAAGACCGGTCGCACTTCGCGGACGGCGGGAACCCATCGTGCCAGCCGAGCCGCCTCGCAACCCACACGGCCCCCTAACGCCTCGTATCGGCTTGCCCCAAGCAGCCCTTCCACCTCGTCGCGCGGCACATCGGCCAACCCGCCGAGCACGAACAAGCGGCGAAGCCCCAGCGGCTGGAAGTGCCCCAACTCCGGTTCGTCCGCCGGTTGCCAATCGTCCGCCGACCGCTGTCCGACGATCCGGTCCTGCCAGACCGTGAACAGGGATTCGGCCGCCCGCAACTGGCCTTCGCGGTACGTCGAGTCCCGTGCAAGCTGCTCGGCTTCGGCCAACTGCGCAAAGCTTAATTCGCTGCCCCCCCACGGAAATTCGTACTGGTGGTAGACGACCCGGCGGTCGTGACCTGGGACGTCGATCGGGACGCTGCGAACCGGTTCCCAGACGCTGGTCGCTGCCCCTTCCAGTACGATGCGGCGACTCCGGGGCCAGGCGGTGCCCGGGACGAGCTGTGCACCCGCCAACCGGGCGGCTGTGGCGCGCTGCGAGGCGTCCACCAGGGTCTTCGTGCGGATCGCCTGGCGGCCCGCCCGGTTCGCGATGATCACCGCAGCCGGCCCTCCGTCCGAGTCCAGCAGGACATCCGTGACGAACGATCCGAACAGGAACCGCACGCCTTCTTCCAGCAGCGCGGCCTCCAGTGTCTTCTTGATTTGCAGCGGCGTGGTTGCTCGCTGGCCCTCGAACAGACGCTGGGTCCATTCACCGTCCGCCGGCTCCTGGTCGTCCAGCCACAAGCGCAGCGTCCCACAGAGATCCTCGCCCAGATACGTCCGCGGCGCAATCAGCCAGACCGCCGCGCCGGCGCGCGAAGCCTCGACCGCCGCCGCCACCCCCCCCAGCGTCCCTCCGACGACCAGCACGTCCGCTTCGCCAACGACCGGGATCTCACGCTCGCTCTGCCATACCGATTCGCCCCGGGCTGGTGACGCCACCGCTACGGCGCCCAGCACCATGAATAAAAACAACCGAGACATCAATGGTTCCTCGCTTTCCTGTTCAGGGTTTCGTCCAGGACCGCTCGGGCATGCCGGGCTTGGCCAGCAACGCGGCAAGTGCAGGCGCGGCGGACGGATCGCCCAATCGCCGCGACGGTAGGCCGGTGGCCTGCATCCCGAACTCGCCGGCGTCGGTATAATCCGTTTCGGCTCCGGCTGCCGC
>REEF01000808.1 GCA_007695205.1 Planctomycetaceae bacterium | reverse complement strand
CGGCGGATTTCAGAGTCGATGACTCACAGTATACCTCCGTCCATGTCCCTGTCAATCCACTGAAATCGCACTTTTCTAAGGAATTTCCCGTAGTCCCCTCCGGTATCCACTTCCCCAGGGCTTATCACCACATGACAGGAGGGTTCAACGTCCCCACATAAGTTGCAAATTGACAAAAAAGCTGGCTGTCCCCATTGAAATTGACAAGAAAGCTGGCTGTCCCCATTGGCATTGACATCCCCGGGGTCGACAGGTGGACGAAGGAAGTTGTGCTTCCTGCAGGTAGTCGTCATCCGCCGGTTCTACGGTTCGGATCTCAGCAAACCGCGGCTGCGCAACCAACGTTCGCAACTTTGCGGCCACGTGCTGCACGGGTGTTCCGTCGGGCGCAAGCCGAAGCCGTGGCCGCCGCTTTCGTACACGTGCAACTCGGCAGGCACCCCCGCACGTTTCAGCGCCAGATACATGGCGATGCTATTTTCCGGGCTGATGTGGTCGTCGCCGGCATGAACGAAGAAGGCCGGGGGAGTTTCGGCGGACACCCGGATCTCCGGCGCTAGTTCGCCTGACGCCTCGGCGCCTTCGCCGGTCAAATAAGCAGGATAGATCAGCACGGTGAAGTCGGGCCGGCAACCGATCCGGTCCGTTTCGTCGATCGGATCGTACGTCCGGCGGTCGAAATTCGTCGAAGCCGCCGCCGCCAGATGGCCGCCCGCCGAGAAGCCCAGAATGCCGATGCGATCCTCCGCGATGCCCCAGTCGGCGGCATGCTGCCGCACCAGACTCATCGCGCGCTGCGCGTCCTGTAGCGGCGCCACATGCTTTTCCTGCTCTTTGCGCCGCGGCACGCGGTATTTGAGCACGATGCCGGTGACGCCGATCGAATTCAGCCAATCGGCGACTTCCGTCCCCTCCAGATCCATCGCCAAGATATGGTAGCCGCCGCCCGGACAGATCAACACGGCAGCTCCGGTATCCTCTTCCGCGGCCGGCTTGTGCACGGTGATGGTGGGGACGCTCACGTCCGTCAACCGGTCGACCGGTTTCTCGCCTCGCGGAGGCAACAGCCGCTCGTCGCCCAAATCGCCTTTCTCGCCCGGTGCCGCCGCAGGCCAAACGTTCATCACGATCGGACTGGCAGGCGGTTCGGCGCCCAGCGACGGCAAGCCGTCCGAGCAAACAGCGATGACCGCGACCAGGCAAACCGAAGGAAGCGTCAGGGTCTTCATCGAAAGTTCCTTCCTGCAGTGTGTTTCATTTCCCGGGTCCATCATAACCCAGCCGGTGCAGGGTACGCAACAAGCCGGCCACGTCGAACGCCCCGCTCCCTAACGGCTGGACGAGCTTATCCCAGTCCCCGGGCGGCGGATCCGCTCCGTTAATGGCCACCAGGGTGCCCTCCCTGAGCGCTTCTCCCGAGTCACAACGGGCGGGTCAGTTTTTTGCCTGACGCCACAGAACCGATACGTCGTCCTGGGGTTGGAATCCTAGGATCCGCTTGGCTTTTTCGTTGGAGAACTTGGCTTGCGGTAGATCGCCGAGGATGAAAAACGTTTCGAAGCGCGACGGCAAACGCTGTAGATCGATCTCCAGACTCAGGCGAAACGCTTCGGCTGCGTCCCGCCAGGAGACCACGAACGGGACACCACGGGCTGCCGGCACCAGTTGCGAAAGATCTCGCAGCGAATTGAACAACAGGTCCTGGACGTAGATCTCGTGGCAGCGGGTGAACGCGCGGCAGACCTCGTGGCCCAACGATTTGGTCAGCGCGTACAGCCCGGTCCCCGATTGGGGCGGTCCGTCGGGACTGATCTCGAAGTCCAGCCCCTCGTAACTGGGCCCGGCGACCGTGAAGTGCGGCCCTGTGTTGATGACTCGCCGAATCCCATGCTGGACGGCCGCCTGCATCACGTGGTAGCAGCCCTGAGCGTTCACCAGAAAGGCCAAACGGGGATCACGACGGACCACAGCCAAATTGATGATGGCGTCCATCCCCTCGGCCGCGCTCAGGACTTGATCGAAGTCCGTGATATCCAGGTCGAAGTACTCCTGGTCCGGAAAGGCTTGACGGATCTCTTCCGGCGCAGGATGGATGTCGGTAATCCGAAGCTGATGCTGCGGTGCGAGAAGTTGGACCACATGGGGGCCCATGTAACCGTTGGCTCCGATCATCAAGACACGCATGGGGGCACCTTCATGGGTTTGAGTCCGAGGCGAATGGGTATCACGCGTTTGCCGATCCCGATCAAACACAGGGCGGCATGACCAGTCTTGATTGTAACCGTCACTGCGGTCGCATCCAAGCTGCCATCGCTTGCGTGTTTGCTTTCCAATGCGTACAAACGGGGCATGAAAAACGCAATCGTTCTGCTCATCGATCGGCTTCAGGCCAGTTTTTTGGGGCCTTACGGCAACACTTGGATCGATACGCCCAGCTTCAATCGGTTGGCTGCCGAATCGGCGTTATTCGAATTCGCGTTCACCGATTCGACGGACCTGTCGATGGTCTACCGATCGATGTGGGCCGGTTTGCACGCGATGAGCGATCCGCGTCCGATTCCCGGATTGGCCGAAGTCGCCCTAGCCAGCGGCGTTCGGACCGTGCTGATCACGGACGAACCACAGGTCGCCGATCATCCGCTGGCCAGCGGTTTTTCCGAGAAGCATCTGGTCCCGACACCGCCGGTCGCCTCGGCAGCGGAAGATATCGTCGAGACGCAAATGGCTCGTTTGTTGAGTTCCGCTCTGGACTGGCTACAAGACGCAACCGCCTCTTCCGACTCGGCGCGTCGGCCTTTCTTGCTGTGGATCCACAGCAAGGGCATGCAAGCGCCGTGGGATGCGCCCTTCGATCTTCGTCAGGCGTTCGCGGATGAGGACGACCCCGAACCGCCTGATTTTCTCCAACCGCCCTGCCGCTGGGTTGCCCAAGACGAAGACCCCGATGAACTGTTGGGAATCCAGCATGCCTATGCCGGACAGATCAGCCTGCTGGATGCCTGCCTGGAGGTGTTCCTCGAGGCTTGTAGGACAACCCAGGCGGACGACCAAACGCTTTTACTGCTGGCGTCGCCGCGAGGTTACCCGTTGGGTGAACATGGTCGGATCGGACCCGTGGATGCTTCGCTGTACGGCGAGTCGCTGCATGTGCCATGCCTGGTGCGTTATCCCGACCTTCGGCACGCCATGCAGCGTTGCCATCCACTGGTGCAGCCCAGCGATTGGTATGCGACGCTGCTCGACTGGTTCTCGCTGCCTCGACCGTCTCAATCGCATTGGGGGAACGTTCTGGGACATTTCCTGGATGGTCAGATCGAACCGGACCGCGCGTGTGCAGTCTCCACCGCTTGCCGCGCTCTGCGTACAGCAGTCTGGCTGCTGCTGAGCAACGATGATGAAGCGTCGCACGAGCTGTTTGCCAAGCCGGATGATCGGTGGGAAATCAACGAAGTGTCGGACCGATGTCGCGATTTGATCCCCGAACTGATCTTGCTCCTGGACGAATTCGAACGTGCGACCCGCTCGATAAATCCCCCTCAGTTTTCCGCGATCCCCCAGTCTATTGCTAGCAATGATCGTTAACCGCTCGAAGGAGCGTCGAAAACCGATCCGGATCGATATGGCTTTGGGGACCGTTGCGAGTCTATAATCCGCCGCTTCCTCTGAAACAATCCAGCAGCCTCCCCGGAATGGGTAATGTTCGGACAGGGACGTCCGCAATTAGACTCGTTGCCACTGACGGCATCGGATAGATCTCCGTTGCACGGCTGGCGGTGCGTCATGACGGCGATGCTATTGGCTGCGTTGTCGATGTTACTGGGATCCTCGGGTCGTGCGGCTGATGTCGACCTGAACCTGCGGGCCGCCTGGGGTGGTGGTTCGCCACGTTGTTGGACGGGAGAGATCCAGGTTCAGGATGATGGGGGGGCGACTTTGGCAACCGCTCGGATCTCTGATTTGACTCCGTTGGGCCTCAGTCCCGACGTACCGGGATCGATACGTGTTTCGGGGCCCGTGATCTCGATCGCTCCTCGCTTGGTTCGCGATTACGACGGGATCGATTTTCGGTTACGAGCGCCGCGCGACGCGAATCTGGTGGTCCAGTTGACGCCGCGAGATCAGCCGAATTCTCCCCATCAGGTGACGATCCCCGTATCGCATTTGATCGACGACTTCCACAGTTCTTTGCTGGACAATCGCGGCAATCAACTGCGTTTACGGCGTCGGCCTGGGGATGCTTTGCGAGTGCGTTTTGACCGCGATTCGCTGGTGTTTCGTGGCGGCGAGCACTTTGAATTCTTCCTGACACCTTATCGGTTGGGCGGCGAGACCGATTCGACGTTGAGCTGCGATTTGGCATTGGTCGATTCGCTTACAGGCGAGAAGCTTTGGGAAGACACGCGTGAAATGCGAATCGACGCGACGGGCAGCGGTGCGGAGCTTGGTCCTCTATCGGTCCGGATGCCGGATCGCGATGGCGTGTTTGATTTGACAATCCTTGTCAGCCGTCGCCGTTTGCCGACGCCGTTCGCTCCCACAAAAACGATCGCTCAGCGATCGGTGCAAGTCGCCGTGGTAGGGTCGTCTGCCGGGCACTCGCCAGCGTCATCGCCGTGGAACTCCCTGGGCGAAATTATCCCCCAGGCTACCGAGGTCGCTTCGTTAAACGAGGCGGGCAAATCGCGACTCTGGAATCCGCTGACAAAAGTTCCTCACTGGTGGTGGGTTCCCGGTGCGTCGGGCGGCGAAGCCAAACGTCCCTTGGGCAACGGCCAATCGTCGATGGCAATCGATTGGGGCGAAGGCTTCGTGCAATTGGAACCTGGCGGATGGCAGGCGTATCCGCTGCCGACCGCCACGCTGCTGCGACCTCATCTGTTGGAATTCGAATACCCTGCGGATCTTCCCCAAGGCCTGAACTTTCGTGTCATCGAACCGGGATCTTCCGGGGTGGTATCCCCGTTTGGTCCCGCTTCGGGCCTGGATCTGACGCATGCGACCAGCCAGGCGAGTGGGGGGACGGATCGACATCGAATGGTCTTTTGGCCAAAGACCGAGACACCGTTGCTGCTGGTCACCAACAGCCGGCCTGACGCGCCAGCCGTGTTTGGTCGCATCCGTATCCTGACGGGACCGCCTCGATTACCGGCATCCCGAACGGCGACGCGGCACGAGGGCCGCTTGCTGGCAGCCTATTACGACCAGCCGATGTACTGGGAAGACTATGCGGCGACCGACGCCGTCGACGCATTGACGGGCCGCAGCCTGAACGATTGGCGAACGTTTCAGGAAGGTGGTCTGCGGATGGTCGAGTATCTGGAATATGTCGGATACAACGGAGCGATGATCTGCGTGTTGCACGACGGTGGTTCGATCTATCCCAGTCGATTGCTCGAATCGACAGCGCGGCATGACAACGGGACGTTTTTTGCGACGGGCCAGGATCCCGTGCGAAAGGATGTGCTCGAGATGCTGTTTCGGCTGTTCGATCGTCAAGGGATGACCTTGATTCCAATGCTGCGTTTTTCTGCGCCGTTACCGGAATTGGAAAATCGTTTGCGTCAAGAGTCTGCCACGTCATCGGCCTCGCCGGCTGAGCCCGAACGGCAGACGCCACGGCCCAACACCATCGATCCGCCACGGTCGGGAATCGAGTTGGTTGGGATGGACGGACGCACCTGGCGTGAGAGTGTCGGCGCCAACCGGGCCGCAGGGGCGTACTACAATCCGCTGGATCCACGAGTCCAGCAGGCGATGCGCCGCGTGGTGGTCGAACTGGCCGATCGCTACGGGCACCACGCTTCGTTCGGTGGGGTCGCCATTCGTCTGGGCCCCGACACCTACGCTCAACTGCCCGATTTGACTTGGGGCGTCGATGCTCATACCGTGACTCGCTTTGCTCAATCCCAGCGCACCACCCTGCCGACTTCCTCCGAATCCGAAACGCGAGAATTGGCCTCGTGGATCATGACCGACCAACGCGACGCCTGGGCTCGCTGGCGCACCCAGCAGATGGCGGACTTCTACGCGGCGATCCAGTCGGATGTGACCGACCGAGTCCCGCAGGCTCGACTGTATCTGGCCGGGGCGGATATGCTGAACCATCCGACGATCCGGGCGGATCTGAGCCCGCGTCTGCCCGAACGTCTGGATGTCCGCCGACAGATGAAACGGGTCGGCATCGATCCGTGGTTGTACGCGGATTCGACCCGGATCGTGCTGATGCGGCCGGAACGTATCGCTCCGCTGATCTCCTTGGAAGAACAAGCGACCCATCTCCA
This sequence comes from Planctomycetaceae bacterium, assembly GCA_007695205.1. Classification (GTDB taxonomy): domain Bacteria; phylum Planctomycetota; class Planctomycetia; order Pirellulales; family Pirellulaceae; genus SKKK01. Next base: position 11,080 of record REEF01000808.1, on the reverse strand, counting down.
ACTGCGCTATTCCACCGAGATGGATCGAATGTTCGCGCTACGGTCCGCCGCTGCAACGGAATCCGAGGCATCCGGACCCCTGCGAGCCGTGACCGGAAACCTTTTCTATCACGAGCCCAAGTCGTTAGTCCCCGCTTCCTTTCGCGACGCCAGCCCTTACGGCCCGGAGCGAACCAGCGGTTGGTTCCTCGATCAGAGTGTTCCTGCGGGTGCTGCGGCTCGAAAACGGTTCGTTCGCGCTGTGGCAACACAAGACAGCCAAGTGATTGTTGACGGCGGGTGGGTTACCGGTCAGATCCCGCTCGAAGGTCTGAACCAAGTGCTGGCCGCCTATCGGCAACTGCCCGCCGCTCGCTTCGAAACCGTACGGCCTCAATCAGCCGGAGAGGAGACGCAGCCAGTCGTCGTCCGACGGCTGTCGACCGGACAGCGGACCTACCTGTACCTGGTGAACCACTCCCCGTGGCCCGTGCGGGTTTCGGTCAGCCTGGACGATCGTCGCCCCTTCACCTTGACTCCGCTGGGCGATCGAACCTTGCCGGATATCACCGACGGCACCTCCGACCTGCGATGGAATGTGGAACTCAGGCCCTACGATCTGGTCGCTGCCCGGTTAAGCGCTCCCGAAGTGCGAGTGCGGGACTGGCAAGTCGGTCTGCAACGCGAGGTGCTGGTCGAGCTGCGTCAATCGGTCGACGAGTTGCGGCGACGCATCGGGCGGCTGAGCGATCCGGAACCTCTGTCGGTATTGACCAATCCCAGCTTCGAAGCGGCCGCCTCGCAGCAGACGCTTGCAGGCTGGGAACATGCAACCGGTGAAGGCATCTCCGTAACGACCGACGACGATTCGGCGCGTGCGGGGCAGCGCTCGTTACGAATCGAGAGTTCCGGGCCGGTCGTTTGGGTCCGCAGCAATCCCTTCCCTACTCCGAAAACAGGCCGCTTGGATGTCTTTTTCTGGCTGAAAGTCGACGATCCGGAACACCAGCCTTCCTTGCAATTGGCCGTCGAGGGACGATTGAACGGCGAACCCTATTACCGGGCATCCCGCGTGGGTGCCGCCAGCCCGTGGCAACTGACCGATTCCTGGTGGCGTTATCAACTGCGAGTCGACAACCTGCCCCCCAACGTCACCGATTTACGGGTCGCCATCGATCTGATGGGTGCGGGCCAGGTCTCGGTCGACGACGTTCAGGTGTTCGATCTGTGGTTCGAGCGGATGGAACGCAACGAATTGCTCAAGCTGAACGCGTTGGCCAATCTGCACCTGGGCAAAGGAGCGGCCGTGGACTGCGAACGGTTGCTCCGCGGTTATTGGGCCGAGTTCCTGCGCCGCAATGTGCCCATCGATTCGCTGCAACTGGCCGAACAGACGGCGCCGGCCGCTGCTGGCGCCGAACCGGCTGCTGCGACCAGGCCCGATCGGGATCCGGCAGCGAAAGAACCATCGACGTCATGGTTCCAGCGAATCGTTCCGAAAACGCCGAGCATGCCTCGGTTGTTTCGCTAATCTTCCGTCGCCCATGGGTGCGAACCCATGGTGGCGTGCGAACCCGAGCGAACCAGAATCGCGAAGCGACGGCAAGCGTTGACCGACACCTCAGAATCCGCCTCCCGGCCCCATCCCGAACCGAACCATCGCCCAACGAGGAATTCACGTCCCATCTCACCGACTTCCCGTTTGGTTCCGGCCATGGGACACCTGCCGTCGCGTTGCGACTCTTGCGTGACGAGGCGTCGCGTGTCCCACGGACTCGCGTCCGTGGCCATTACATGTCGTCGCCTCGCGACTGGCACGCATATCCGCATAACGCCGAAAAAATGCCTGTCCTTTTCGTTTTCCGTTCGGCGCGGGTCTCCGACCCCGCCGGACTCCTCGATCGTAGGTCTCCTTTCCCACCGCAATCCATAACTCAGCCAGCCGGAAGGGTCGGGAGTTGTTTTCGGCCAAGCCACCGTCCATATGGTGGATCGTCGACCGAAAACGACTCCCGACCCCCGTTGGTTACGGCGTTTGACGCCATTGACGAGCGACCTGTTCGGCTTGCACGCGGTTGGGAAACTCACGGATTTGATGTTGGACTTTCGCATGTTGCTCTTCGGGAACCAACGCCATCCGCTGGTCACGCCAATGCACCGCCTGCTGGGGCAACCGAAAGACTTCCGCCTCGCGTCGCGGCCGCGTGCCTTTGGGCATCAGGAGCAGTACGGTGAAATGAGGCCAGTCCAGGAAGGGGTCGAGGTACGGTTGGCGGTTCAGGTGCAACATGACGCGACGCTCGATGTCCGCCAGATCCTCGCCGAAGTGCTCTTTGAAGTCTCGCAGATTACCGGGGATCACGCCCGGAGCGACCGTTTCGCCTCCACCGACCAACGGCCCTCGTTGGGCCATGGCCCGCATCAAGGCACGAAACGATTGACTCTGATTTTGAAACAGGTAGTTGGTCAAAGCCCACGCCATGGCGTAGCCAGTCGAAGTCAAGCGGGGGGCGCCCACAGTCTGTGCGATCAGTTGTCCGTCAGCCGCATCAGGGCTGCGACTTTTCAACAACTGCTCTAACTCGAACATCCGCAAATCGTTGACTTCGCCCGCGCCTTTCCACTCCAGTTGGTGATCGGTGTGCGTCGGTGCAAAGAACTCGGCTATCCCCTCGTTCAGCCACATCGGCCAGACGCTCAGCCGCTGTTGTACGCCGATGTTGTGCAGGATCTGGTGAGCGCCTTCGTGCGCAATCGTGGCGATCGTCTGTCGGATGGCCAAGTCAGGTTTCACCTTCCACAGATTCGATTCCTCGCACAGGATGATGCGATTGGTCACCACGTCGTAGTAGGCAACGACTTCCTCAGAAATCCCCAACGCTCGCCGGAATTCCTTCTGGGTGCCGTAGACGATCACGACTAAGGGAAACTCGGGAGGTTTCACGTCGATCCTCTGGGAACGCGAGTACGTGACGACGCCGCCAAACATGGATTTCAAGATCCCATCGGCGATTTGGACAAATGCTTCGCTGCCTTGATAGACGTACACGTGAAAGCGTGTTTGCCGAGTGCTCCAACCCGGGAACTCCGTTTCGACCAGACGCTGGGCCAGTTCGTTGGCATTCAGGACGTCGAACTTACGTTCGGTCGGCTGGCAATCGGCAGCTGGTCGAGTCGTCAACTGGCCATCAGGCAGCATCAGAACCATTTGGTCCCCGACGCGGACATGGACGCGAGCGACGACCGGCTGGCCCTCCTGATCCAGGATCAGTACTCGTTCGCCTTCGCCCGCGTTCACCGTTCCGGCCGGGATGTCCAAGCCGAACGCGCGTGGCGAGACCCATCGCGGATCGGTGACCGTTGCCGTTGGATCGGCGGCCCACGCACCCTCCGTTGCCGCGAGGGCTGCCAGCAAACCGGTGAGCGATAGCACAATTCGGACAGTCAACGGAACGGCCTTCCAGGTTGGGACTCGTCGGGGTTTAGCTGGTACCGGCGGATCTTACGGTCCAATGTAGATCTCTCAATTCCCAGGATAGCAGCGGTCCGGCTTTTGTTCCACCTCTCGGCCCTTAGCGTGGCGGAGATGTGCCTTTTTTCCATGTCCGCCAGTGTCATCGGCTCGAATACGTCGGCCGGAGCGGCCAGTTCGCCGGATTCCCCGGAAGGCGCCAGGTTGGACAACATCAGATCGTCGGCATCCAGACGATCGTTTCGAGCCAACACCACGGCGCGTTCGATGACGTTCTTCAGTTCGCGGACATTACCGGGCCAACGATACTTCTGCATCAATTCGATGGCTGCGGGCGTGAAACCGCGGATTCGCTTGCCCGTCTCTTCATTGAACCGGTCCAGGAAATGAGCCGCCAGCAGTACCACATCTTCGGCCCGTTTGCGCAACGGCGGAACCAGGATCTCGACGACATGCAATCGGAAGTACAGGTCGCGTCGGAATTTGCCTTCGGCCACGTCCTTCTCCAGCTCGCGGTTGGTCGCAGCGATCACCCGAACATCGACGCGGATCGCCTTGTTCCCGCCAACCCGCTCGAACGGATGCCCCTCCAGAGCTCGCAGGAATTTGGCCTGGATCGAAGGACTCATCTCACCGATCTCGTCCATCATCAGCGTGCCCTTGTCGGCCGCTTCGAATTTGCCGATTTTCCGCTCGGTCGCTCCGGTGAACGCCCCTTTCTCGTGACCGAACAGTTCGCTCTCCAGCAAGGTTTCCGACAAGGCAGCGCAGTTCAGGCACACGAACGGCCCTTGGGCTCGGGGACTGGAAAAATGAATCGCACGAGCCACCAGTTCCTTGCCTACGCCACTCTCGCCCCGGATCAGCACCGTCGCGCGGCTGGGCGCCGCCTGGACGATCGACTGTTGCAGCTTGACCATCAACGAACTGCCGCCGATGATCTCGCTCTCCGCTCCCAGACGCTGACGCAACTGGACGATCTCGTTCTGAGTCAGCGACAGGTTTTCGACCAATTCCTGCTGACGGACCAGATTCTTCAACGCCAACGCCACGTTGTCAGCCACGGCCAGTGTGAACTCCAAATCGTCCGGGTCCAGCATGTGTTCGGCGTTGGTCGAGTACAGATGCACCAGTCCCACCACGCGTTTGTCCAAACGCACCGGAGCGCAAATCACGCTGGTCGATTCGATCTCGCCCTTGCTGTCACGCGTTCCCAACTGGCTGTCATCGGACACGTTTCGCGCCAAAACGGCTTCGCCCTCACGCAGGACCGTCGTGGCCAAAAACCCCGACACATGATGGTATTTGGCCGGCGGCTGAGAACGCGAAGCGATCACCTTCAATTCGGCGGCGGTCCATTCGTCCTGCTTATCGCAGGGCCCCAACAGCACCCCACCGGCACTGGCTCGAGTCCCCTCGAACAGCCCCTCTAAAGCCACCTCGGCTACCTTTTGTACGTCCGTTTGATTGGCCAACTGGAAGGCGAGACGGCAGAGTTGCGTAGCCGCTTCGCCCAACCGGGGGGTCGATGCAGGTGTTTTTTCCGCTGACAGAAACTTCGTTTGACCACGGCGATGGGTGATTCGAGTCGGCTCCTGCAATTCGAAATCCTCCGAATCGCTGGTCGCCGACTGGGCCGGCTCGCTGACCGTATCCTCGTTCAAATCGTCCGTCGCGAACTTCGAACTGGAATCTTCGAACGCATGCGTCAGATCATGGACAAACACCATCTGGCAGTTGGCGATCCGGATCAGATCGCCCGGCGACAAAACGTGATCCCCGCGGATCAGCTTGCCCGCCACATTTGTGCCATTACGACTCTCCAGATCGCGGATCGTCCATCGACCTTGAGCCAAAAAGAACTCAGCGTGGTAGCGACTGCATCGGTCATCCTTGATCACGATCTGATTGGTCGACGCGCGGCCGACCGTGACGGTCCGTCCCGATGTCAATCGAAACACGTCGGACCACTTGTTGCCCTCGCGTATGACCAGATAGGCCAGCATAGTCTTGATCCAAATCCTCTTGCGGTCTTCCATCGGGGGGGTGCTGCCACGGTTCGCCTCTCTTTATACCATTTCTGCGGAAGAAAATGGGACGTTCGTCGCAATCTAGTGCCGAGAACCCATTGTCGACTGGATTCCCCCCAAGTTATGCACTACGTATTTTTGTTGCAATAAGTCTGCTTTCCAGCTAATCTTAAAGAGTACACCAATTGTCGTTCGATTTCGATCATTCCACGATTGAAAACCCTACAGAATTTGGATTCTTTCCCGCGTCTGTTACGTCATATACGATGAGCAATGAGAAAAACGCCGCTCGGCTTCAGGGGCAGGGCGTCGTAACCATGTCAAAGGAGCCTCCCGAGATGACACGTCAGATTTTCTTCCGTAGCAGCACTGTCCTGCTGGTCTTTGCCAGCCTAATCGCCTTCACCTCCCAAACGGCGGATGGGCAGAATTTCGGGTTTAACCGCCCGGTGGGAGGGGTTGCCGTAGACGCGGATGGGATTGTCCGTAGGGTTACCGTGGCCGAACGCGACCAGCAATTGCAACAACTTCGGCAGCAAATCGGCCAAGCGGCCGGCCCGTTGAACCAGGCGACTCCCATGCGAAAGGTTTCGCTCAGAGGCCTCGAATCGGCCCTGCAGCACGCCATGAACGAGGGGCAGGGCCAGGTTCCCGAGGATGTTTTGTTTTTGGCCGGACTGCAACGAATCGAGTACGTGTTGGTGTATCCCGAACAGGGAGACATCATCTTGGCCGGCCCCGGTGAAGGCTGGACCATCGATGACCAGGCGAACGTCGTCGGCGTAACGACCGGCCAGCCGGTGCTGCTGCTGGAAGATCTGTTGGTCGCCTTTTGGACGGCCGATGCGGCTCGGCGCGAGGGAATCAGCGTTTCGATCGATCCCACGCCCGAAGGACGGCAGAATTTCCGGCAGTTTATGAGCAGCCAACGGGTCTTCAACCCGGCCGTGATTCCAGGCATTCAACAGGCATTGGGCCCGCAGCAGGTAACCTACACGGGGGTGCCGGTCAACACGCATTTCGCTCGAGTCTTGGTGGCGGCCGATTATCGGATGAAGCGTCTGGCGATGAACCTGGAACCGGCTCCGATCGATGGGTTGCCAGGATTTCTGGATTTATTGAGCCAGCGACGCCGCATGCCGACCAATGTGATGCCGCGTTGGTGGTTGGCTTGCAACTACGAACCGCTGGTACGCAGCCAGGACAAATTGGCTTGGCGATTGCGAGGCCAAGGCGTCAAGGCAATGACGGAAGACGAATTCGTGCAAGCCGACGGTTCCGTGGTGGGTACCGGTCGCGAGGATCCGATCGCCAAGCAATGGGCGGACAACATGACGGAGCGGTTCGAGCAACTGGCCGAGAAGGACGTGGTGTTTGCTCAGCTTCGCAACCTGATGGATCTGTGCATCGTGGCAGCACTGATCCAGCAGGAAGACCTGTACGGTCTGGCCGGCGGGGTCAGTTTCCCAGTGCTGACAGGCCCGATGAACGGCAACGGGGTACAATCCTGGAACGCTCCGACGACCGTGCCAACCCAATGCAGCTTTATCAAGATCGGACGCAACTACGTTATCACCGCCTCGGGCGGCGTGCAGATCGATTCCTGGGCCATCGCGGCTCGCAGCGAAGTCGATCCGGCAATGGGCCAGGTGCTGGAGAAGGCTGCCCCGCCGGAAGACAGTAGCTGGTGGTGGAACTGACGGAGCCGGGTGCTTACAACCCCGACAAGAAACCGCGAAGGTTGACGTAGCGGACGTTGGTCAACGATTCGGCTGCGTCTGCGAAGTTTTCGTCCACGTAACCTGCAATGGCCAAGCGGTCCGGCGGGGGGGCTGCCGATTTCAACAGGACCAGTTCGTCCGCTCGAATCATCTCGGCCAGCCGAGCAGTGATCGAGTCGGTGGTGGTGGCCCAGGTCGAAGGTAAAGGCCTCGGGTGGTGCCGAGATTCCCATTCGGTCATGAAGTGGTGCGGACAGAATACACATTGTTGACCAGCCCGTCGGCCCGCGCCGTCGCCAGGTAGCCGACACGGCCGGACACCGGGCCGAAACGCGGGATGCGGAGCGTGTCGGTATCGAATGCCAAGGCGTAATGGCCGGTTTGCACCACCCGCCGCCAAGGGGCCGCGGGCGTGTGCGCGGGAAATCCCTCGGCCCACCATATGTGCGTGTAGTCCTCGCTTCGCGGCATGAGCGCGGATGGACGGTGCAAGTCGCCTTCCGCGCCAGGCAGCCTGCCCGGCAGTGCGCCCGATAGTGCGAACAGCAGCAGGTTGGTCACGATCGACAGGTACTTCATCGTTGTTGTTCCTTACGCGGCCGCTGGCCGCAACCAAGGTAGGTTGGGTCTCCGACCCGACCCGCCCCGACTCGCCCCGGTCGGGACGGAGTCCCAACCTACGAAGATGCCCGCACCGTGCAGGCGTCCTACAGGTGAAGACTGTAAGTGGGGCACATGTTTCGCTCGTCAGGGTTTCTGTTCGATGGCCGTTTGCCTCACGGGGATCGCGACGGTTGCCGCCATGCTTTCGAACAGATCGTCCCGGTCGCGGGTGATGGTTGCCAAGTATTGGGTCACCTCCCGTCCCTCCGGCATGGTTTGGGGTACTCGCCACGAGTACTCGCAGATGCCGCCTCATCCGTACTCCATCGTCCCTTGATGTACCGTACCACCTGCCTCGTCGTGAATCACGAGCTTGAGGGGATTGGGCGGGGGATCGGTGCGGTGGTAGAGCGAAACCGTGTGTCCGGTCGCCGGGTCGGACATCGACACTCCGATTTCCAGTTTGCTCCCGGGCCGCGGGCCTTTCCAGTCCCTGGCTTCACTTTCGGCATCGTCCGATTCGGTCGACCAAACATGCTCGATGGTGTAGGGACGCGGGCGCTCCTCGATGGCAGCGTACGCGGTGAGCGTCAGCGTTCCGGGAAGGCGATACGACGTGGCAAGGCCCGGTTCGATGGTGAATTCGCGCCCCGGCAGTGCGTACGGATACCACGGCGCCTTGATGTCGAGGAACGTGTTCCCGCCGTGAACGAGGCTCAATCGGTCGACTCCGTAATCACCGATCGGGAGAGGCTGCTTGCGATGGGGAAGACGGAACGAGGAAAACCGCGGGATGGGAGTCCATCCGTTGCTGACAATCGGGCGAGGATCGTCGCCGAGCAGCCAGAGGCGGCAACGGGCAATCCGTAACGTCTGGCCGCTGGCGGTCTCGGCCCGCAAGACACCGGTCGGTCCCTGATACGGTCCGTCGCGGAGTTCACTCGCCTGGGCATCCAACGTGAACCCCCAAAACGCGCCCCGATCATATTTCCACTCCGCCGCCTGAAACCGACGAAAAGTCCCGCCGTCGCTGATGCTCCAGCTTCTGGACGACGGGCCATCGAAACGACCAAATCGGGGAGCCCGGGGGAAGAGGACCACATCACGGGGTTCGCCCTGGCTTGTGATTCGCCCCTTGCGGTACGAGCTGGGAAGGAATCCCAGCCGCAGGCGGTCGGGTTCCGACTGGTCGTCGTAGTAGGTCACACTCAGGGAGGGAACTGCCCGGACGTCGGCGGGTAGCGGCTGGTCATCGGCGCGTCGACAAACGCCGCGCGAAAGCATGACGGGCGGAAAAACTCGGACGAACCAGGCGAGCTGCGCAGCCGTGTTCTCGTCTTCGTGCGACCAGACGTCGGAAAGCTTGATGACGGGGTCGTCCGTCAGATCGCGATTGCGGTTCAAGTCGATAATCAACTCGGCAGCCTCTTCATAACGCTGCGATGGATCACACATCAGCAGGACGGAGTACGCCAAATCTGGGTCGTAGGGTTCGGCCGGCGCGTCGCCGTGTCCGACATGCAAATCGACCCAAAACACTCCAGCATGGAAGCGGCGGCCTGCCAGGTCCGGGAACACAAGTTCCTGAAAAATGTCGCGGCGGATTTGGACCAATTCTGCGTCGCCGTACATGTCCCAGGCGCCGTACCGCGTGTGCTCGAGATCGAACGAAGGTCGGTTTCCGTCCGATACCGATCCTTCCAGAAGGTACACGCTCCGGCCCGAAGCAGGCTGGATGCTTCCGGGTACCATTTGCGCCGCCGTGTACCAGTCGATTTCTTCCAAAGGGTACACGGTGGTTTCCCAAGAACGGGGCGGCCACCCATAACGCCAACCGGCAAGAACAAGGACCATCAGCAATGCCAAAACGACCCGCCAGTTGAGCCGGCCAGGCCCCAGACGCCGTTCGCCTTGTCGGCCGTTTTCCCCAGAATTCATGGCATTTCCTGTCAAGAAAGGGCGATCCTTGGGTGCCGCGTCAAGATAACACGGCGCGCACCGGTAATGCAACCGATCCTACCATCATCTGGCGTCGGTGCTCAACAGGTCGCCCGGTACGATCTGCCGAAAAAACACGACCGGTGTCCCATTCCAACCCCAACGAACGTTATGGGGGTTGAAATTCTGCCGCCATGGGTTTCCAATTCCAGTTTGAGCGCGCGGCCACGGCGCCGCGTCGTCTCATGGCCACCAGTATGACCATCGTTTTGCCACCCTTTTGCTCTTGGAGAATTCGATGCGCTGTTCGCTCTCTGTCCTTGTGCTATTCAGTCTCCTCGCTGGCAGCCAGTGCGTCGACGCGACCGGGCAAGAATCAGCCACCACGCCGGTCCAGTTGCGTTGGAAGTTCACTCCTGACGAGATCTTCGTCCTTTCCATCGTTCAGGACATGTCCATGAACATTCGGATCGGCGAACAAGACGTGAAGACACAGGCTTCAAACAAGACTTGGATGGATTGGCGAACCTCCGCGGTGGATGCCAAGGGAACGGCGACCATCGAGTCAAAGGTTACGCGAATGTTGATGGAAATCACCAATCCCGTGATCGGCCAGTTCACGATCGACACCGACAAGCCGGCGGCCGAGACAGGGCAAGCAGCGATGATCGACAAGATGATTCGGCCGATGGTCGGGATCACGATCACCAACAAGATGGCGCCCGACGGCAAGGTTACCGATGTCGAAATCCCCGAAGAAGCGTTGGCGGGCCTCGGGGCAATGATGTCGGCGGACCAGATGTCGCAGATGATCCAGAACATCTCACCAACGCTGCCCGCCGAAGGCTTGACCATTGGCCAATCATGGGAGGCGGTTGCCGATGTCAACATGCCGTTTGGCGTGATGACGACCAATAGCGAGTATACCTACCTGGGAACCGAAATGGTCCAGCAGCGTCCGCTGCACCGGATCGATGTCAACACACGCATAAAAATCGTCGCCGCCGAGGGCCAGCCCCGATTGGAGATTGCCGAACAGAGCAGCGGCGGTACGATGTGGTTCGACCAAGAGAATGGGCGACTGACCCGATCGGATGTCCAGCAAGAATTCACGATCGAAGTGAGCGTCTTGCCGGGCCAGACAATGCGACAGAAAGTGGTCCAGAAGGTCTCTAACGTCTTCGACCCCAAGCCTTAATCATCCCGCGACTCCTACTGACCTTTCCACCAGGTATCACACGTCTCGTACGAGCTGCGCCAGTAATTTATCCGAGTTGACGAACAGCGAGGTTCAGGTCGGCCGCTATTGCCACGTGGCGGACAGCTATCATATCTAC
>REEF01000436.1 GCA_007695205.1 Planctomycetaceae bacterium | reverse complement strand
ATCAGCGGTCCCCCTCGAGCCTACGCGGCTCGGCCATTTCCTCCAAGTCGGCCATGAAAGGTGGGTGGCACCTATCAACGGTCCCCCGGCTTTGCCATCTGTGCTACTTTTGGGTTTCCGACCGTTCACCATATTTACGGCCATGAAGTGGGGGCACCTATCGGTATCTATGAAGTGGGTGGCACCTATCGGTGTCTCGGTCGTCCGCGCTGCGGGCAGTGGACATGCCCCAAACCATCTGGTACGGTCTCGTAAGTTGGTAAGCAATCATGATGGGAGGCAAGGCATGCGATTCGGTCTTGGAAGAATTGGTCGGTACTCGAGTGGGAGCAGAATCCTCCTAAGCATCTTCCTGACAATCATCGTCGGGGCTGTCGTTGTCCAAGCTGCGGACCCGACGAACGACAAAGCTTCGGACAGCTCGAATCTGTTGACCAACGGTCGGTTTGACGGTCCGGTGGGCGAGGGTGTCCCGTCACCTTGGCAAGCTACGATGACCAGTGCCGAGGTGGATCATGCGCCGCAGGGAACGCTCGACACGGTGGAATCCCCCTTCGAATCGTCCGAGAACGCGGTCCGGTTGACGAAGCACGGAGCGGCCAGTTGGTGGCCGCAAGTGTGGAGCCCCCGAATGCGACTCGAGCCGGGGCCCTACGAATTCACGGTGACGGCAGCCGGTACCTTGCCGCAGGTTTCCTTGCGAGCCAGTGCCTACGTCGCCGGCCAGCGAGTGCGGCTGGACCGGTCGGTGCAACTGGCGGCCGACCCGCAGACACTGACGCACACGTTCGTCGTGCCATCGGGGACGGACCATGTTTCCGTTGGGATCTCGGCACCAGCCAATATTGGCGGCGAAGTGGTGTTCGGACTCGCCGCATTGCGAGCGTTGGACCACACGCCGGTCAGCGCCATCGCTTCGGTGCCGCCGGGTGACCAGCCGGATCCGGACCCGATCCATGGATTGGAAAGTTTGATGGAGCGGCATGGGCAGAAGCCGTACGAGTTGTTCGAGCGGGGCGACCAGTTGATGGCGTTGCGAGTCATCTTCCACGACCGCCAATTCGGTACGCCCGTGTGGATGCTGGACCATTCGCCGACCGTCGAGCACGGCGGGACGGCCTCGGTCTGGCCCGCCTGGAATCCCAGCGGTTCGGCCATCTATCTGGAAGGCACTCGACCGCTGGACGGACGCATGCATGGCGGCTGGTTCTTACACGATAATTACTCGCGTTTGCGACCCAGCCACGGAGGGCGGCCTGCGGTATGGGCACCGGAGAATGACGAATGGTTTTATGGTCCGGCCAGTCCCAGCAGCCAGGTGATGCGGAGCAACTGGCGCACGGGTCAGCAGGAGATCATCGCTGACTGGGAGCGGTTGTCCTGGCCCAGTTCCGGCAAACGGGTGTATGGTTTGACGGCAGACGATCGCCACATCTTCGTCGATCTGCCCAATCGCGGCATCTTCGTCCCGTTCGAGCGCGATGACGAACACCCGATCCCCGTCCTGCCTCTGTACGACGGCCGACCGATCGGACCGGGCGGCGTATCGATCGGTGGCAATCACTACAACGTCATCTACGACCACCCGGAGCATGGCGATCTGATCGGATTGCGTACCGGCATGCTGGTCGACCGCAAAACGGGGGAAACGACCTGCGTCGCCGTGCCTCTGTGCGGCAACACCAATTATCTGCGCGCCTTTCACGATGGTCGCGTCCGCTATCCGGAGGCCGATCAGTGGAATGATTACGGACTGCCTTGGTTCATCGACGGCGTCCGATTGCCCGTGGACTTGAGCATGGACCAACTGTACCAGTTGTGGCGGAATACTCCGCACGTGACGCACGGCCACGAATCCACGTCGCCCGACTGGCAATACATCGCCGTCGATGGCGGGACGACTCGCATCTACCGGGTCAGCGACGGCCAGGCCCGCAGTCTGCGGCTGTCGCGAAACGGTGGCAACTATCACCTGCACTGGCGCCAGCATCCGCGTTTTTTCGTCGGCTGGGTCCGCGGCTGGAGCTTCGGCAGCTACCTGCGGCCGGAGAATGCCAACATCGAATTCCAAATCTTCTGCGATACCACGTTCCAACCGATCGTCGACACCAAACATCGCTTCAATGGCTACTACGCGGGCGGCGATTTTTCGATGCTCAGCCCGGACGCGACCAAGATCCATTACGGGTCCAGCATGACCGGCCGGTTCCGAAACTATATCGCCGTGATGGCTGCCCCGCGACCGCCAAAGACGCTCGACTGGCAGGCCGTTGACGAGTCCGTGATGCTGCAGTGGGAGCCGTCGAACTACCACCACGAGACTCGCGGCTATCTGGTACACCGGGCCGATCACAGCGGTGGCCCCTACCAGCAACTGACCGCCGAACCCGTGGACGCCACGACTTGGCGCGACACCACCATCCAGCCCGGCAAAGCGTACTTCTACGTGGTCAGCGCCGTCGAGCATTCGGGCCTGGAGAGCCGTTATTCGGAAGAAGCCGCCTTGGCGGGCGTCCAGTTGCCTGATCGGCTGGACGCACCTGTGACCGTCTACGTCGAACCCGAGGACTCGATCCGGAACCTGCCGACCGGAGAGCTACCCGGGTTGTCGATGGGCGTGGACCGGCACTCGGCATCCGACTGGTACTACCTGTACCGCCACCCCGAGGCCGCGGAGGGCGAGGCCCATCTGCCGGTCACGCTACCGGTTCGGGGACGTTACCAGCTTTGGGCTCGCGTGCGCTGCCAAGGTTCGCAAACGGGCCGTTGGACCATCACAGCGGGCGACCGAACATTCACATTCAGCACCGACGCAGCTCAATGGACTTGGGTCCGCGCCGAACAGCAGCCGTTGGATCATCAGGCGGGCCCCATCGAACTGGGCCTGATGACCTCCGACGCTTCCGCGCAATTGGATCTGCTGTGCCTGACGACGGACGAGGCATTCGTCCCCAGCGGGCCGCGACCTCAAAACACGCAGCCGCCCCCCGCCGTGGAAGAACTGGTGGTTGACAACGTGCAACCGCGAGTCAACCAGCTTCGATGGCAGCCTTCGACGTCGGAACGTTTCGCTCATTATCATGTGTACGCCGCACGTCAGCCGCTGACGGAGCCCGATCAACGCTGGCGCATCGGTTCGCCGACCGAAGCGGAACTGGTCGACTGGGGCTTACAGGCGGACACCGAATACTACTATGCCGTGACCGCCGTCGATCGGCAGGGCAACGAGAGTCCGCTCGGTGCCTTCGTCCAAGTCAAGACGCCGCCGCGCGAGCAACCGCTTGCCCTGCTGGAGTTGCATTTCGCCGAGGGCCAGACGGAGGGACCGTTCGAACGATCTACGGGCGGCGGGACTCGTGGTCCGGCATACCTGGTACCCGAAGATCCGGGTGCCAATCGCGTGAGCTGGGAAATCGAGGTCCCGCACGACGGGCAGTATTCGTTCTGGCT
>REEF01000306.1 GCA_007695205.1 Planctomycetaceae bacterium | reverse complement strand
CGGAAAACCTAACGATCTCGCCGGCAAGGGGCGAGGATTTGGAGCCCATCGTTCGCCGCGAAGTAGCGACAAAAAACCGGATCAAAGACATTGGTCTTGACACACGCAAATTGTCTTCTCACATCATCCCTCCGTCGCGCCATGATGCTCAGCCCAGGGCTTGCTGGACGGCCTGACGCATCTTGTGCAAACCGGCTCGCGCGGTGGTAAGCGCGTCCTGAGCCCAGTAGTCGCGGTTGAACAATTCCAAGGACAGGGCGCCACGGAAGCCGGTGGCGTACAGATCGCGTAGGATCTGGTCCATCGGCGCCACGCCGTCGCCCGGGAAGATCCGATGGGAATCGTTCATCTGTTCCCGTGGTGGGTCGGCGGGATAGTCGTTGATGTGGAAGACGTGCATCGCGGCGCCGTTGAGCAACCTCAGGCCGTGGAAACCGGTTCCGCTGCGGAAGATGTGATAGACATCCAGCAGCAGGCAGGCGTCGGGATGATCGCTCTGGATGGCGACCAACGACGCCTCGCCCACCGTGCCCAACGTCTGCGCGGTGCCCCAGATCTCCAGTTGAGGCACCACGCCCATTTCGCGGCCCAACCGCAGCACGGCATGGTAACGTTCGGCGACCTGGCGCAAGTCCATGCCGGGAACCTGGTTGATGCCGGCCGGTGGCGCGGCGATTCGTTTGCCGCCGATCTGAGCGACCAGATCCATGTCGCGTCGAAATTCTTCCATGGCCAGGTGGCGGCGAGCGTCATCGTCGACGGCCCAGGCGGGAAAGCCGATGGCGCCTTCGACCACGAGCCCCAAATCGGCGATCTCTTTCCGCAGATCCTTCAGGGAATGCCCGTCTCCGACGTGGCGTTGCAGCGTACGGATCCACGGCTCGATCCCCGAATAACCGGCCTCGGCCGTCACCTGGATCTCTTGGCGAGCCGTCAGTTTCTGCCCCATGATCGTGCCGGTATTCAGGCAAAAGCGAAACGGCTGGTCAGTTGCCTCTTCCTCGGCCGTCGCCTGGGGTGAAGCCCATCTACCGAACCATGCCGCGCCGACACCGGCTGCGGCCCCTGCAAGCATCGATCGCCGCGGCAATAAGGGACGTTTCATGATGTTCCTCCGGATGATTGGCTGGGATACCGACGAACGAACTATCCACGGTCTTCAATGGACCGAGGGTGGATCGTAATCGCCGACCAGATCGGCTTGCGTGCCGTCGGCCGGGATCTGTGCCTCTTTGCCCAGCGCCCAGAAAATGCTGTTGATCATCAGACGACGCTTGTTGATGTCGGTGAATTCTTCGGGATGCCCGAGTGTCGTGAAGAAAACACGAGCCGTCTGGCCCGTATCGCCCGTGTAGGTTTTGGTCCAAGCCACAGGTTGAATCAGCGGATAGGGAGTGTCTTCCGCACGGTTCGAGCCGATCGCACGTCCTAGCAACAAAGTCTGAACGTCCTGGCCTTGGACCGGCGTCACGTGGTACAGCCAACTGCGACCGACAAACGGCTCGACACCCCGCAGGATCGGATGAGGGCTGATCGCCGGGAAGACGGCCGTGCTGGAATGATGTCCGTGATGCGTGATCCAGCGCTGACCGAAAATGTCTTGTCCGAAACCATGGTTCCAGCGAGCAAAATCACCCTCCTGGTTTCGAAACGCATGGGTGGTCGTCCGCAAACCGATCATCGGACGGCCGGAATTGACATAATCGACGATCTTCTGCATCTGGTCGTCGGGCAACGTACGCCAGCGGAGATAGAAGACAGCCAGGTCGGCATCCGCCAGAGCGTCCAGGCCCTGCAGGTTGCGGTCGGCTTTGGGGTCCATGTTGCCCTGGTCATCCACCGGGATCACCTGGCTGGTTCGAAAGCCGTGATGCTCTTCCAACAATTCGGCAAGCAGCGGCATGGTGATCTCCGACCGATACTCGTGATCGCCCGCGACGAACACGACGTGCGGCCGATCGTCGGCCAGACCGATCACGGCACCAGTAAGAACGATCAAAGCCACAGCGGTTGATAGCAAACGCGTCATAGATCCACCTTTCGTCGCAACATTCGGGGTTGTCTCGATCCACACTCCCTGCCCCAAGGTTGAATATACGATACGCACAACCCGGCTGGCTACCCCCGGAACCGGATGAATTCCGCCCGGCAGCGATTCGTGACGTCCAGCGATCCCATCGAAGATCCGCAGGTCAACCGGTTCTTTCCAGTCAGGTTTTCAGGTAGGATCATCGGTTCATCGGCGATCCGTCTGTTGGCAAAGAACGCCTGACCGGATGCTAAGCCGCCAGATGTTCGTATCCCCACCACATGGCCCTGTTGGACAAGGATTTGTGATGACCTCCCCCAAACGACCGCTTGTGAACCCAACCAGATGTTTTCGTATCGCGCTGTTGTCGCTTGCGTGCATGGCAATCTGCGGAACGGCGCTGCAAGCCGCCCCCGTACCGATCATCTTGGACGTGGACATGGAGAGCGATGTGGACGATGTCGGGGCACTGGCGCTGCTGCACGCGCTGGCCGACCTGGGCGAAGCGAAGATCTTGGCCGTCATGGTCTCGGCGGCCAATCCGTATAGCGCGCCGTGTGCCGATCGCATCAACACATACTACGGCCGCGGCGATCTGCCGATCGGCAACGTGCGTGGCGAGCCCATCGCGCGACCCACGGGTCCCGGCCAGGCGGTGCTCAGAGGCTCGCGGTACGCGCGTCAGATCGCCGAAGAATTCCCCGGATCGCTCGCCAGCGGCGACCAGGCTCGTGATGCGACCGACCTGTATCGGGAAATCCTGGCCGAACAACCCGATCGCAGCGTCGTGATCGTCACCATCGGCTACAAGACCAATCTGCGGAACCTGCTGGACAGCGGCGCCGATCGGCACAGCGACCTCAGCGGCCCGGACCTGGTGCGACGCAAGGTCGCCAAGTGGGTCTGTATGGGCGGGCATTTCGATCGACCGCGAAGCGAGGCCAATCTGGTCTGGGACTCGCCAGCGTCCACCGACGCGATCGACCGCTGGCCCACCCCGATCGTATTCAGCGGCTGGGAGATCGGAGCCGCGATCCTGACCGGTTCCAAGCTGGCCGACGTCTCCGAAGCCAGTCCCGTGCGCCGAGCGTACCAATTGTACCGGGGTCAAGTCGGCGGGACTCGCGAGAGCTGGGACCAGTCGGCCGTGCTGCTGGCCGTCCGCGGCGCGGGCGATCATTGGTCGCTGTCGCCGCCGGGTCGAGTTCAATCGAAAGACGGCATCAGCCGCTTTCAGCCAGACCCGGACGGCCAGCACCGGTACTTGATCGAAAAAGCCGACCCAAAGCAGATCGCCGCCGAACTGGACGAACTGATGGCCCGTCCACCCAAAGCATCCGATTGATCATCGCCGACCCAGCCTACTCTCTGTCAGAAAAGGGGGCTGACCCTCTCCGGGCACACCGTATTTCCCGAGTTTT
>REEF01000183.1 GCA_007695205.1 Planctomycetaceae bacterium | reverse complement strand
AAAATTGTATCCGCTTCCGGCCCGCCCATCCCCAGCGGGTTAACTGAAACGTTCGCCGACAACGAAAGCATGCGTGAAACCTGTGGCAATCACGCCCCCAAACCCGTACGAACCCACTGCGCACGATTGTCCGCGCCGGTGCGAGCCCTTGCCCTCGTGGTCAACTCGAGCCCGTGTGTTTTTTCTGCTCGCTTCGCTACCCGCTGGCCTATTGCCCATCGCGTACTTCGTTGGCGTTGGCTGGGTCGTCATTGCGAAGCGCACTGACGTTATCGCATTTTCACATCGGCCAATTGCGATCGACCTTCTATTCTTAACCGCGATCTACGCAACATATATTCAATTGCCGATCTATCTGCTTTGGACACTCTTTTCTCGTGAACTCACGATTCGGCAACGACTCATATGGTTCATACTCGTTTTCCTGGGCAACATGCTGGCGATCCCCGTCTTTCTTTACGCTAAGTACCACAACAAGACAAAGGCATGGATAACTCGTCCAGCCCGACCGCATCAATAGGATTTACTGAGGCACGAACCGCACGATATCCTTTTGACCATCGCCGACCGCAAGGGATTGACGTGCATCCGCTGCCGGACGGCGAACCATCGGATGCAACGGAGGACCGGTGGCAAGTTTTCTCGAATGGATGCTCAACTCCCGGTCCCCGTTGATCCTGAACGTTCGTCGCACATAATTGGAACCGCAAATGTCGCCTTTACTTCGACTGTCCATGGGAACGCTGCTTATTCTGCTCAGTCTTGCTTGGGTGCAAGTGCGGGAGTTCACCATGGACGGCCCATTTGGACGGCAGGAAGTTGTTGAGTACGGATTGCCGTTCGGGTGGATTATCTACGACAGTGCGGCAGGGTGGTATGTCTCGCTTGCACGACTCGCTGGCGGTCTCTTCGCGGCGTTTTCGATGATCATTGTGGTGCATTATGTTCGCCACCGGATGGAAAACGCACCGGGTAGGGACAGAATGGTGGCGGTTTTCATCTTCGCTGCTGTTTTATTGATAGCTTTCTTCTGTTCCATGCTCGTGTACCCAGAACAACAACTCCTTTGATACGATACACAACCTGGCCGGCTCCGGTCTTTCTCGCCCCCGAGGTCGGCGGCTTCGATCGGATCTGTCCGGGATCGACGAAGAACGTGCGGCTCCTCGTCCGAAACTGAGTCGTCACGGCGGTGGCTGGCCCGGATCGGACTCCGGCTTACGGGACGCGGAAAAATGTTTGCCACCGCCGCGGCGGCGCGGTAGGATGACGCTCAGCCGGCTGGGCGACGGTCGTCCAGCGGCGGACTGGCGGCAGACGACCGTAGCCCACGAACAAAACGATGCACCGGAGGCGGGGGGCGACGGTGCGCGGAATGGAAAGATCTCCGGCCCCCGCCCCGGTGATCGTAATCGTTGAACTAAGCCAGGAAGCTCGCTGTTTTAAGTGGGTCGGTTTTTGGGTCAAGAGGCGGCGGGTCGACTGCTGGTCTGGGGTTACTTCCTTGTCTCGTAATTTCTCGCTAGCTGATGGGCACCAAGTGGGCTAGCTTTGTCGGTCTGATGCGCGTTTCTGATGCGTTCCGCGCCATACTCCCGGCAAGGAAACTTTCTTCGCGACTTCTGCGGAAAATCACTTGCGCGATGCGGCAAGGCTGATCAAGCTGGAGTTACGTGCTTGCGTCGTATGGTCGACGCACGCGACAGGCGATGCGACTGTCGTTCGCCTGGATTTCCCGTTTTCTCCTTGATGTAAGAGGAACTGCTCATGACGCCGTATCGAAAGAGAATGAACCCGTTCATCCAACGCATGGTCGAAGACATGCAACTGAGGAATCTGGCTCCGGCCACCATCGATGCCTACACCTACCATGTCGACAAGTTCTGCCGACACTTCAACAAAATGGCTGACGAGTTGGGGCCCGAAGAGATTCGTGAATTCCAGCTTTATCTCGTCCATGAACGCAAAGTTTCCTGGTCCGCCTTCAACCAGGCCGTTTGTGGGCTACGTTTCCTGTATGAGATCACGTTGCAGCGACCCTGGGAGGTTCGGCACATCCCCTTCGGCAAACGGCCGAAGAAGCTGCCCGTGGTGCTGTCCGACGAGGAAGCGTCGAGGTTATTCGAATGCCTACACAATCCGAAACATCGAGCGGTGCTCCTGACCTGCTATGCAGCGGGTCTGCGGCTCCGCGAAGCTACCCATCTGCGAGTGGCCGACATCGACGGCCAACGACAACAGATTCACGTTCACAACAGCAAGGGCGCCAAGGACCGCATGGTGCCGGCCTCACCCCGATTGCTGGCCGAACTGCGAGCGTACTGGGTCATCCACCGGCCCGGCAATTATCTTTTCCCTGGCAAGACGCCAGATCGGCCGCTGTCGTCAGCCACCGTGCAGAAGGCGTGCAAGCTGGGGATCGCCCTGGCGGGGATTCGCAAGGCGGCCACACCCCACACGATGCGACACAGTTTCGCCACGAGCATGTTGGAAGCGGGAGTCGATGTGCTGACGATCAGCAAGCTGTTGGGCCACTCCAGTTTTGTGACCACGATGATCTATTTGCACGTGCGACGTCAACACTTCGACCGTTCGCCCAGCCCCATCGATTGGCTGCCGGTGCGGCAGTGTCCCAAATGGGCGGAGGCGAGTCTCTCGGAATCGATCTTCCCGCAGGAACCACAGCCGACGAACACCTCGCCGTCGTGTACGAGCGAGGCCACAAGCGAGCAGACGAGCCAGCAGACGAGCGAGGTCACGGAGGAGGCCACGGGCGACACACCCACGGAAGGCCCCGCAGCGCCGATCCGCAGGACCTCGGAGCGAAAGCCCCGGAAGAAGCGACGCCGATAGACTCGCCGCCTCCGTTGCGTGTCATCGACATTCTGCGAAAGTACACGCCCAATCTGCTGTACCGTGTACGCTTGCCTCAGCAGATTAAGAACGTACTATCGCGCATCTTGCTCTGTCGCACTCCAATACTGAAAGGTCATTTATACCGCTGTCCGCAGTGTCTCAGTGAAAAGAATGTGTATAATTCGTGCGTCGATCGCCACTGCCCACAGTGCGGTGGCGCTCGGCGAGCGAAGTGGCAGGAGAAGACCGAGCAGTTGATCTTGCCCAAAGTCAACTATTTCCAAGTGGTCTTCACGCTACCGGCTGACTTATCCGGGCTGATTCTCGGCAATCGTGCAGTCCTATACAATCTACTGTCTCAGGCCGCTTGGCAGGCCTTGGACAAGACGTTGCGGGAGACGGGGCAATTTCAACCTGCGGCGCACCTTGTGCTGCACACCTGGAACCAGCGACTGGACCACCATCCGCACATTCACGCGTTGGTTCCTGGCGGCGGTCCTTCGCTGGACGGGAAGCGGTGGATCACCAGCCGTGACCCGACGCAACCACGTCGCCGGAAACCATTCCTGGTCGACAACACCCAGTTGAGTCAGAGC
>REEF01000150.1 GCA_007695205.1 Planctomycetaceae bacterium | reverse complement strand
GCTTCAGGCGGTTGGCCAGATAAGCCGCCTGCACGTGATCTGCCGTGTCGATTTACGACAGGAGAAGTTCCGTGAGCATCGCGTCCAGACTTGCCGTCAACAGCCGCTCCAGGACCAATCGTTCCAAACCGCTGGCCTCGTGAAAGCCACACAAACCCGAAGGCACGTCTGCGCGAGGCACGGTTCTTGCGTGCTCTGCCGCTGGAGGAGATCACGATCGCCGAGGCGTTGCGCGAGGCGGGCTACCACACCGCCAGTATCGGCAAGTGGCATCTGGGCGGCCCGCCCTTCTCGCTGCCCGAGCATCATGGGTTCGATATCAATATCGGCGGAAACGCTCACGGTGCACCCGGCGACCATTTCTATCCCTACCAGGGCAATTGGTCGATTCCCACCACGGGCTTGCGCGCCCAATGGAACGTGTTGCCGGATGGCCAGCCGGGCGAGTATCTGACGGATCGCTTGACCGACGAAGCGGTGAAGGTCATCCGCGACCATCAGGACGGGCCGTTTTTTCTGTACTTTTCCCACTACGCCGTGCATACGCCCTTGCAAGCCAAGCCCGAGATGGTCGCCAAGTACGAGCAGGTTCCGGAGGCCCAGCGCCAGGGCGATCCTGTGTATGCAGCCATGATCGAAAGCGTGGACGAAAGCGTGGGTCGCGTTTTGGCAACACTCAAGGAATTGGGGCTCGAAGAAAACACCGTCGTCATCTTCGCTTCGGACAACGGTGGTCTTTGGCGAGCCACGGACCATGCCCCGTTGCGCGGCCACAAAGGCACCTACTGGGAAGGCGGCATCCGAGTCCCGATGATCATCAAATGGCCCGGGTTTTCTGTCGCCGGACGGGTCGTATCCGAGCCGGTGATCAGTTCGGATTTGTACCCGACCATCCTGGCCGCCGCGGGCCTACCGCTGCGTCCGAACCAGCACCTGGACGGATTGAATCTGGCCCCGTTGCTGCGAGACGCTGATTCGCTACCACGCCAATCCCTGTTTTGGCATTTCCCCCACTACAACAACCATCCGGAAACCGTACCTCAAGGCGCCATCCGCAAAGGCCCGTGGAAGCTGATCGAGACCTACGACCCCGCCGGGTTGCAACTGTACAATTTGGATGACGACCTGGGCGAAGCCGCGGATCTGGCTGCCGAAAGACCGGAACTCGCCGACCAACTGCTCCGCGAACTGGACGCCTGGCGGCAGCAGGTCGGCGCGGATAAGATGCAGCCCAATCCCGATTACGATCCGGCCGTCGAGTTGCCCAAGCGGGGAAAGCGGAAAGCAACGCTAGGAGCCCAAGAATGAAACGTCAGCCATCGCCTGAACATCCTCGGCTCGGTCGCGCAGCGGAGTTAGCGTCTTCAGCCAGATCGAAAGGAACGATAATGATTAAACCATACAATCATCAAGTTATAGATCGTCGCACATTCATCGGCACCTTGTTCGCGTTGCCACCCGCCATTCGGGTGCTGGGTGCCGGCCCCTCCGCCCTGCTGGCATCGCCGCTCCGCTCGGCGAAGGAAGTGCCCTATGTCATCTTCGAGGATGACTTTGACAGTGACTCGGATGGCCCGGCGGCATTGTGTATGCTTCTTGAACTCGAAGCTGCCGGTGAGTGCAAGATCATTGCCTGTGGAACGAGGGCTAATCGGCCGACTGTGCAGTGATTACAACGGCCGAACACTCCTGGAACAGGTCGAGGTCACGCTCCCAAGCATCGATGACCGCCACTACGCCGGACTGATTGCCCGGGATAAAGGCGAGCGGGCCAATTGGTTCCAGAAAGGAGTCCGGCAGCCCGTCGAATTTCCGAAATGATGAGAATCGTACTATCAAGAACTACTGGATAGGAAAACCAGACTTGAGTAAAATTCAATCAACCTCGTTCCCCGATCAGCCGAACCATAACAAACCGTTTTCCACACGTCGGATAGGTTGTCAGTTGAGACCTGACCCCAAAACCTGACCCCAAAACCACGTATCCATGGGCAGCATGTGCAAGCCCTCATGGCGGCGCAGCAACTGGTCGTCGCTTTCGAATTTGAAACCGTACACCAGCGGATACGTCTCCCAGGCCCCAGGTTCACGAACGATTTCCGCGACTGCTCGTCTTCCGGGCGAGCAACCGTCTACCAGCCCTCGGGCGTCGATGACGACGGCCCAGATGGGCCGTCGTTCTTTACGATTAATGCAACGATGGGGTACCGCGGGACGCGTCCGGTGGCGGGACCGTTCAGTCCTGAGGCGGACGACGCTCTTGCAGCCATTCGGTGTGGAAGGTGCCCTCGCGGTCGGTGCGCTCGTAGGTGTGGGCGCCGAAGTAATCGCGTTGGGCTTGCAGCAGATTCGCGGGCAAGCGAGCGCTGCGGTACCCGTCGTAGTAGGCCAACGCGGTGCTGAACGCGGGCACCGGGATGCCGCGCTCGGTGGCCGTGATCACCACGCGCCGCCACGCCGCCTGGCCCTCGTGGACCGCTTCGGTGAAGAAGGGGTGCAGCAGCAGGTTTTCCAAGTTGGGATCGGAATCGAACGCCGCCTTGATGTGGTCCAGGAACCGGGCGCGAATGATGCAACCGCCTCGCCACAGCATCGCACAATCGCCGTAATTCAGCGGCCAATCGTATTCCTTCGCCGCCTCCTGGAGCTGGACGAAGCCCTGGGCATAGCTGCAGATCTTCGATGCATACAAGGCCTGGCGCACGTCCTTCACAAACTGGTTCCGATCGCTGATGTCCGCAGGGGTGCCCGACGGGCCTTGCAACACGCCGCTGGCTCGGACGCGAGCTTCCTTCTGTGCGGACAGACATCGAGCGTAAACGGCCTGGGTGACCAGCGTGCTGGGCACTCCCAGATCCAGAGCCAACTGGCTCATCCACTTGCCCGTCCCCTTGGCCCCGGCAACGTCCAGGATCTTATCGACCAAATAGCCATCGGCCAGAGAATCTTTGACGCTGAAGATGTCGCGCGTGATCTCGATCAGATAGCTCTGCAATTCGCCCCGATTCCACTCGGCAAACACCTCGTACAATTCTTCGTTGTTCATCCCCAAGACGCCCTGCAGCATGGCATACGCTTCGCAGATCAACTGCATGTCGCCGTACTCGATGCCATTATGCACCATCTTGACGTAATGACCCGCGCCGCGAGGTCCGACCCATTCGCAGCAAGGGATGTCGTTGTTCGGGCCAACTTTGGCCGCGATCGCTTGGAAGATCGGCTTCACCAGCGGCCACGCCGCCTCGCTTCCTCCCGGCATCATGCTCGGGCCCTTCAACGCGCCCTCTTCGCCCCCGGAAACTCCCGTCCCGATGTACAGCAACCCTTTCGCCTCGACATCTTTCGTACGCCGCTCGGTCTCCGAATAATGCGTGTTGCCCCCGTCGATAATCACGTCGCCGGGCGAAAGCAACGGGATCAGTTGGTCGATAAACGCGTCGACCGCCGCACCCGCTTT
>REEF01000153.1 GCA_007695205.1 Planctomycetaceae bacterium | reverse complement strand
CCCGGATCAATTCGCTCGGGGGATACGGGGCGCCGGGCCATCGGTCTCGATCCTGCCCTTCCACCGCAAAAGACACTCCTGCGAATGCGAAGAGGAGTATTCCGGACATCTTGATTCCACACAACTTGGTTCTGGTCATCGTTGGCTCCTTCGAATGGCTTACTGGTCAATACTTTCGATCACCGCTTTGATCGCGGCCCGGTTGGGCCACGTTTCACTTCCTTGGACGTTGCGGTCGAGCAGTCGGCCGTAGATCGCTCCGACGCCGCGATTGGCCCAACGCGGGATCTCCGTCAGGATATCGTCGTCGGAACGGAAATCTTTTTGCGGCCAGGCGCCCTCCCGCCGTCGAAAACGGTCTTCACTCATCATCGGCCGGTCGGCAAACGCCGCCAAGCCGGCATCGATCGCGCTGTCGCTGGTCGTCGTGGCCCAATGCTCCCAGCCCGCGTACTGCTCGCTGCCCGGGCGAAGCGTATTCCAGATGATCCCACGTGCCAGGTATTCGCCTTTGTTGGCAGGTTCCGGGTCCCTTCCCTGCCCGATATCGCTGTCGGAATAGCGAGCCCCGAGCCAGTGATGCCAGCCGCCGAGTCGCGGTACGAGATCGTCCAACCACCATTTGATTTTTGCCTGATCGGCCCAGAACTCTACATCCCAGCCGATACCCATGGACCAGCCAGGCACGGGGCCAAGCCGAGCAGCCAGGTAGCGGTTGATGCGTCTGCTGTGCGCGCCGTCGTAGCCGCCAGGCAGATTGGAAAAATCCCCGCTACCGCCCTTGCCCCACATCCACAGATGCAGCCATCCACCCCGCTCGGACCACTCGGATGCTGCCGCCTCCAGCGCCGCAAAGGTCCTGACATCGGGCGCTGCAGGAACGGTACGGAGACTGGCGGTCGAACCGATCTCGAACCAACTGCGGCCGATCGTGGAAATGTGGCCGCCATTGAAGCCATGGTTCTCGTGGAACTCGGCAACGTAAGCTCGCATCCTGGCCAGGTCATCATGCCAATGCCCCACATCCGGCATCATGATCAGAATGGGCGTGCACTTGACCAACTGGCCGGCCGGACCTTTCTGGTGCGCCCAAGCGGTCGGTTCGTCCGATCGTTGCCCGCTCCAGCCGATCCGGTCCGGATTGCTGGACGGCACCACGTCGACGGTCAGTTCCCGTCCGTCGAGCGCCGCGACCGGCGAACGCGTCGTGCCGGTCCAGCGGCCCGGCAACGACCCGCCGAAACGATAGACGTAGGTATCCTTCCCGCCGGAGTACCACAGCAGGCTGGTGCGTCGGACGGCGCCGCTCTCGTGCGTCCAGACGCACGAGCCTTCCACGTCCCACTTGTCGATGCCATCGTCGGCACCTGGAGCTTCGATCGGGAAATCCACCCAGTGGTACAGTTCGACTTGTTTGGACCATTGTGCCGAAGCGGAAAGCGTTCCGCTGGCAAGAAGGATACCGGCCAGTAGCCATGAGATACGATTCATGTTGGTGATGTCTCCGCTTGATGATTTAGCCTTTGATCTCCAAGACAACAGGATGGTTGGTCAACGTCAACGCAACCTCGCGGGTATCGGTCAGGGACTGCCGTGGTGACGTGCCCACGGTCGGGTCATACACGTTGATCGTTGCGCAGCTCGTGCCCAGATTCACCGTGATTCTGTCCGAGCCGCCAGCAAAGCGTTCCCCCCACAGCACCAGGGCGAACGTGCCGTCGCTTTTTTGAAGCAGCAGATCATGCACGGTCGCCGGCTGGTTCAGGATGGAATAGTCGATTCGTCCCAGCGTCCGCGCAGATCCGCTATCGGCTAGAATGGTCGTCAGGTGGTGCAGGTAATGAGCGGCCTGCTTGGCAGTATAGTCGATCGTGTACATGGCGTAGATGTGGTGCGCCGGTTCGTTGGAACGAGTCCTCAGCAGGTAGATGGCGGTGTGGCTCCAGCCCCGTTTGAACTGCGACAAATACAGGTTCAGGAACAAGCGTGCTTGGATTTCCTCCGTGACGTCCCCTTCGACGGGACAGCCCGTCTCCGTGGTCACCCGGGGCAGCGTCAGAAGCTCGGCTTCGGAATAGCCGGCGAAACGATGGCGCCAGGTCCTGCCGTAGTTTTTGTACAAGCCGTCCACCGGACAGTCCGAGCCTGGGCTGGCGCTCAGCCAAGTTTGGTTGTCATGCAGGCCTCGCCAACTGGGGTGCGTGATGTAGTTGTGGCAGTTCGCAAAATCGGCATACACCGTGCCGTCCGGCATCAAGGTCCCGGCACCGCCCGGGATGGTCAAGAACTGCAGTCCGACGTTGTCCGTTTGCGCTCCGCTCCCGCTGATGCTCCAGACGGGATAGTCTTTCAGAACCGGATCGCTCTTCACGCCCTCGTACAGATCGCGCTGGAGCCGCGCAACGGGCAACCACGACAGGTTCCTACCGCCTGCTTCCCCCTGATACGTGATACCCCAGTTGTTCGGCTCGTTGTTGCCTTCGATGGCCAGCAGGGCGCCGGCCGAGGCCAACTGTCTGGCTTCGTCCAGGAGTCTGGCCAGGTCCGTGCCACCGCTCAGCAGACCATACGCGATCTTGGCGCCTGTCTGCTTGTGGAGATCGATCATGTCCTTCACGGAAATGCGATCCTCCAGCCCACATCGAATCCAACGGATCCCGGTGTACCGGAGAGCATCGATCGTTCCCGTCAACGTTTCCCCCCGCCCGGTGATACTGGAACATACGCCCAGAGTCTTGAGGAAATCGCCGGCGCGAATAGCGGTCGTCCCGGACGGGTTGGCGCGTGCGCTGACCGCCCCCGTTACGCCGAGGGGCAGCAGCCCGGCAACCCCAGCGACCGTCGCCTGCAAAAACTGCCGACGAGACGGGTTCATCCTGTATCCGCCGGGCCGCCTTAGGTGGCAGCAAGAATCCACGTAATCGTTTATCCTTGTTCGCATTTCGGGTTCTACTTTCGCTTCTTTGCAGGGATCGACGGTGCCGATGCCAACCAAAACATGCCTCCTCTGCTCTGTTGAGCATCGGCGGGACCAGTCGGCCAGCCTTCAATTCGTCGAACTCCAGGCGGTTCACCGTCCATGTGTATCCGTCGTCGGGGAATTTGTCCAGGATGGTGTACCTGAGGAACCGCGCCGTGATCGGTTCCTCGAACTCATCAATACGGTTATGGCTGGCTTCCACCGACGCGGCCGGTGCGCTCGTTGACTTCGTTGATGATCCGATCCGCAGGTCGTCGGCATCGCGGACTTGGCCCCAGGTATTGACGTTCTCGTCGGTGGCGCCCATCAGCGAGCAGTGCTCGACCAACACGCGCTCGACCGTCCCCCCGTTCGTGCCCCAGAACAGCAGATAATCGCCCGAGCCGCCGTCCGTGGTGACGCGGATGCAGAGATGGCGGACGATGATATCCTTAGCCTTGCATGGGTGACGCGGGCGGGGGGGGGGGGGGGGGGGGGGG
>REEF01000282.1 GCA_007695205.1 Planctomycetaceae bacterium | reverse complement strand
ATTGTCGTGGAGGGTTATCGGTTGGTTGCTTGGTGTGGCCCAAGGTGGAAAAGGCGATGGCTGCGATGGTTTTAGGGCGTCGTTGCTTACATTGGAACTGAAATAGAAATGGCGGGCGCTGTCGGCGGCTAGCGGATCGCGGAGGGACTGCTGGTAACATTCCTCGCATAGATCGTAGCATCGCCGTAACGGACCCTGATGTTCGTAGAATTCCCGCTCCCGGTCCGGATCCGCCGCTTCCAGCGAATATAGTAAACAGGATCTCGCGTCGTCGGCAAGTCGCCTGGCGTGTTCAATTTGTAGCACGGATGGCAAAGCCGGGGCACGGATGAATTGTGGTCGCCAAGCGAACGTTTTTCGAGTAGATTTCGGACATGACCCAAAACCTGAGACAAGAGGATCGTCACCTGGCCACCGCAACTTGCGGTTTCTTCATGGGCGCGGCGGACGTCGTGCCGGGCGTCTCTGGCGGTACCGTCGCCTTGATCCTGGGGATCTACGAGCGCTTGGTGACGGCGATCAGCCAGATCGACGGGCGATGGTTCGCCTTGCTCCGGCGACGCCAGTGGCAGCAAGCGGCGGCGCATGTGGACCTGTGGTTCCTGATGGCGCTGGCCATCGGGATCGGCGGCGGGTTCCTGGTCATGACCATGATGATGAACCGTCTGCTGAACGAACCCTTTTCGCGGATGCTGACGCTGGCCGCCTTTTTCGGCCTGATCCTGGGTTCGGCGGTGATGGTGTCCCTGTCGCTCCGCATCCAATCGCCTTCCCAAGCGGTGCGATGCGTGCTGATGGGAATCGCTGGAGCCGCTTTTGCCTACTGGCTGATCACATTGACCAGCGTGCCACAGCAACCCAGCTATGTCTACCTGTTCTTCTGCGCATCGATCGCCATCTGCGCGATGATCCTTCCAGGTATCAGCGGGGCCATGATCCTGTTGATTCTGGGCGTCTATGAACATCTGACGGAAATCCCCGGCAACCTGTTGCGGGGAAGACAGGTGACCGAAGGCCTGATCACGATCGGTGTCTTTGTCACCGGTGCCGGGATCAGCCTGGTGCTGTTCAGCCGCGTGCTTCGTTGGTTGCTGCGGCATTACCACTCGGTCACGCTATCGCTGCTGTGCGGGTTCATGTTCGGCGCCTTGCCCAAGATCTGGCCGTTCCAGCGGGACCTGACCCCGGAGATCGAGAGGTTCAAATCAAAGCGATTCGAGCCCATTTGGCCCGAAGGCGTCGACGGGCAGACCCTGGCGACGCTGGGCATGATGATCGCCATGGCCGTGCTGGTACTGGTGGTCGATGGCATCGGCCGAGCCAAACGCAAGAGAAGCGAGTGACTCTTTGTCAATCGCTGGCGATGATCTCGATATCCACGCCTTCCCGATCCGCGATATCCGCCAGATTGGCCCGCAAACACTCGTCGGTCAGCCGCTGGGGCACGTGCAATTGGGCGACCATGCGAAACAGGGGCGATGCCGTCACGGGGGCGGAGACGACGTCCGTCTCCATGTCTTCCACATTGACCCCCTGACTCGCCAGATAAGCAGCCACCGTGTGGACGATGCCCTCGTGATCAGCACCGGTCAACTGGAAACGGTAATGCCGGAGCCCAGCTACCGACGTCGATGGTGGCTGAGTCACCTTGACCGCCACCGTCATCGGAGGTTCGGCCAGTTCCCGTAGCGACTGGGCCAGCGCGTCCGCCTTGTCGGCCGCCACGCTGACCAGCACGATGCCGGCGAATTCACCGCCCAAGTGAGCCATCCGACTGGCTTCCCAGTTCCCGCCATGGGCCACGACGACCTCGGTAACCCGTTCGAC
This sequence comes from Planctomycetaceae bacterium, assembly GCA_007695205.1. Taxonomy (GTDB): domain Bacteria; phylum Planctomycetota; class Planctomycetia; order Pirellulales; family Pirellulaceae; genus SKKK01. Next base: position 1,632 of record REEF01000282.1, on the reverse strand, counting down.
AATGCCGGGACGGTCCGGACACGTGACCGTGATCACAAAGAACGTTTTCATCCAGTATCGTCTCCGGTAGGATGGGGGCGTCTCAGTAATGGCCGAGAAAAAAACATCAGGAGTCATTTGCCGGGAACCGGCCCGTTGATCGGCGGAAGGGGTCGGGAGTCGTTTTCGGGCAGCCGCTTACCATATGGTTGATCGTTGGCCGAAAACGACTCCCGACCCCGTTAACCTCTGGCCCGATCAATAATCATCTTCCGGGGCGGCGTTCTCTTCCTTGTTCAACGGCGTGGTCCACAAGTAGACGGTGTGTTGGCTGCCTAATTCGCCTTCGACCGTCTCGACCAGATCCGGCTTGACGCCCCGCATGTCAAACGCGTGGGAGACGATCCGCGAACCGGGCTTCAGTTTTTCCAGTTGGGGGATCAGCCGTACGTTCAAGTCGGGCAGCAGATAAAGCGTGATCACCGAGGCCTCGCTCAGGTCCAGCGTGAAAATATCTTCCTCGCGAATCTCCACCAGATCCTCGACACCCATCTCGGCGACCGTCGCCTTCGACTCCTTGACGCGTTCGGGGTCGATGTCAAAACCGATAGCTCGGCATCCGAACCTCTTGGCGGCCGTCGCCACGATGCGGCCATCGCCACAGCCCAGGTCGTAAACCAAGTCGTCCTTGGTGACTTGAGCCAATTCCAGCATCCGATCGACGACCTCTTGCGGAGTTGGAACGAAGATCACGTCGGGCCGACGCGATGCTTCCAACTCGGAATCCATTTCTTCATCCAAGCCGAAGAACAGATCGTCCATCGAATCCAAGTCGATCGACGGCAAATCGTCCGTCGTCGCCGGGTCGGCCAGCATCTCGGTGGGATCATATAACGGATCCTCACTGGGTTCGTCCAACGGCATCAGTTCTTCGGTCGGGTCCTCGGCGGGTTCCTCGGTCACCTCGACCTCTTTCGTCGTTTCTGCCCACTCCGAGGGGTCTGCGCCGGAATCAACGGTCTGGACGGGAGGCTCCGGTTGACTCGAGCAGGATGCACACACGAACAAGATCGCGGCAATCCAGGCAGACAGTAAGGCTGAGGCGGTTTGGCGGGTCATAAAAGTAGTCACTTTCTCCCCCAACGGGTTCTGATAGGAATCACAGCTCAATACGACACTCGGGCCGGTCCGGCCCATGGCCATCGATATTACCAAAGTTGCAGCCCGTGAATAAGCACCCGATAAGAAATTGGCAGAAAAAACGCCCTTCTTCTTACTTTGAACACTTCGATCAAATGAAGGGCTATTTGTTGAAAACGTGCTGAAAAGGCTGTTCTGATCGAAATCGCTATCGTCATCGAGTAAGAATAACCACCGGAAGACGGCTATACAAGCGAAGCACGGTCGCCCGTGCTGCTACGCACTCGGCCATGTCTTTCTTGGTGGAATCGGCGGAAGCGGGCGGTGGGTCCCGCGCGCCGAGCAGGACCAAGTGCCTCCCAGTGGGTCCCGAGCGCCGAGCGGGACCAAATGCCTCTCAGTGGGTCCCGAGCGCCGAGCGGGACCAAGTGTCTCTCAACGGGCTCCCGTTCGGCGCACGGGACCCACATTCGCCGGGACCAAGTGCCTCCCAGTGGGTCCCGAGCGCCGAGC
>REEF01000154.1 GCA_007695205.1 Planctomycetaceae bacterium | reverse complement strand
GCCACATATTCGCGATTGCCGATGTACTCAGGCGACTCGCCCACATTCGACGTCAGCGCGATCCCACCCGGCTGGTAACGCGTACCGATCGGCACATCCAGACCGGCCAGGGGATGGAAATGGGGCAGCACCAGTACCGACGACGGCTGGGCCTGCGATCGACCGTCACGCGTCAGGTTGAAGGGAAAGGTCGAGTAGGCTCGGGGTGGCGGCAGCGTGTGAAGCCCGCGGCGATGCGGGCAAAGCCGGATCATGGCCGTTCGCCGCTCGCCCGGCGCCAAATCGCCCAAGGTTGTTTCTTGGTCCACCGCGTCAAAGCTGCGCGGCAGACGGAGAAAACGCAAGCCCAAATCAAACGCCGGCCACTTCCCGCGGTTGACCAGCTCGTACCGTCCCGTCACCCATTGCCCGGCAACGGCCTGCGTCGGAAACGTTCCGAGAACCTCCAGCTTGGGCCGCAACAGGAAGCCCGTGATCCGGTCCGCACACAACAAAACCAGCAATGCACAAAAGATCTGATAAACGGGTATCTCGACGGTTGCGCTTCCCAGCACCGCAGAAGACAACAGTCCTGCGATCACCCATTTCCCCCCAGTCGTAAACCGGTACGTCCACAGATATCGCAAGTACCGGTAGGCCACCGAACGTTCCCAGTTCATGTCGGAACCTTGACTCGTTGGAGGATCTCCGTGACGATGTCCTTGCCCGACGTCCCGCCGTACTTGGCTTTGGCCGTCATCACCAACCGATGCGGCAACACATGAGGCGCCAGTCGCTGGACATCGTCGGGCAGCACGTACGAGCGCCCGGCCGCCAACGCCGCCGCCTGCGACGCGCGAAACAGCATCAAACTTCCGCGTGGGCTGACCCCCAATTTCAAACGCGGGTCGTCCCGTGTCTGACGCACGATTTCGACCAGATACTCGGAAACCGTCGGCTCGACGCGAATCGAGCGGACCTGCTGCTGCAGCGACAGCACCTCCTGCTGGCTGATGATCGTCGGCACTCGGTCCAACGGTTGGGTGTCCGCATGATCGTACAGGATGCGAACTTCGTCCTGTTTGTCCGGATATCCCAGTTGCAACTGGACCATGAAGCGATCCAACTGGGCTTCGGGCAAGGGGTAAGTGCCATGAAACTCGATCGGATTCTGCGTGGCCAGCACCAGAAACGGAGCCGGCAGATCGTACCGTTGACCCTCGATCGTCGCATGCGACTCGCTCATCGCTTCCAACAGAGCGGACTGCGTGCGCGGCGATGCCCGATTGATCTCGTCGGCCAACAGCACGTTGCAGAAAATCGGGCCTGGCCGAAAGGTAAACGAGCCTTCGACGGGGTTGTAGACCGAAGCGCCCAAAATGTCGGCGGGTAACAGATCGGGGGTAAATTGGACTCGGTGGAACGGGACGTCCACCGCTTTGGCCAGCGCTTTGGCCAAGGTCGTTTTGCCGACACCGGGAACGTCCTGCAAGAGGACGGAACCGTTGGAGAGCAGGGAGATCACCAACAACTGGATGCTGTCTCGATTTCCACGAATCACCAGCGCCAAAGCGTCGATCAACGCTTCGATCTTCCGCTCTGCAGATTCCATATACCACCTTCCTCGCCAACACGATGCACGTTCTTCAACATTCCCAGAATAGGCCACGCCAGTTAGCGGGGCAAGCGGCGAAGCGTTTCGATCGAGGCCTTGATAGACTAGCAACATGTCGGTGGGTCGATGATAATCAAAGAGATTTGGAATGAATACGGCAGACCAAAGCCTTCCATGCGAGAGGAGATTGATGACGCTGCAACGATTGGTAACGATGGTGATCTGCGTGGGGATGCTGATCGCGGGATCGGTGTGCGGTGCCGAGCCGCGTGGATCTCGGACCTGGACATCCGCTGACGGCCGTTTCTCGGTCCAGGCAACGCTCGTCGGGCACGAGGACAAACACGCCACGTTACGACGCGACGATGACGGTCGCGAGATCCGCGTACCGCTGTCGGTGCTCGGACACCGGGATCGGCAGTACGTCGCTCGTTGGATCCGGCAAAATCAAGCCGATGCAGACCCCAGCGATCCCGGAGCAAACAGCAAGGACTCGACCGCGCTCGCCGTCGGCGAATTCGATTGGCCGCGATGGCGAGGCGTGAGCTTGGATGGAAGATCGACCGAGCGCGGATTGCTGGCTTCCTGGCCCGAGCAAGGACCGCCGCTGGCGTGGCAGGTGGATGGGCTGGGCACCGGGTTCGCCAGCGTCTCGGTGGCCAATGGCAAGATCTACACCATGGGCCGTCTGAACGGAATCGAACATTTGATGGCGCTGGACGAGGCCACGGGGGCCAAGCTGTGGTCGACGCCGATCGGACCGGGCGGCACCGAGCGCGGATCGAATGGAACTCCGACCGTGGACGGCCAGTTTGTGTACGCGCTCTCGATCGAAGGCGATTTGATCTGCGTCCGAGCCGAGGATGGTCGGCCGGTTTGGTCGAAGAACTTCGCCCGCGACTTCGGCGGCCGGATGATGTCCCAATGGGGTTTCAGCGAATCTCCGCTGGTGGATGGCCCGCTGGTGATCTGCACGCCCGGCGGGCCGCAAGCCGTGATGGCCGCGTTGGACAAACGCACCGGGAAAACCGTGTGGACGACGGCCATGCCCTTCGGCGGCAGCCACGGCCAGGACGGAGCGGGATACTCGTCGATCGTCATCAGTCAAGCTGGGGGCGTCAAACAATATGTGCAATTGGTGGGCCGAGGGCTGATCGGCGTGCAAGCGTCCAACGGGCAACTGCTCTGGCGTTACGATCGGATCGCCAACGGTACGGCAAATATTCCCACGCCCATCGTGTTCGATGATTACGTGTTCACGTCGACCGGTTATGGAACGGGGGCGGCTTTGCTGCGGATCGTTCGCGGCGGCAGGCAGATGCAGGTGCAAGAACAGTATTTTCTGCCGTCCTACCAACTGCAAAACCATCACGGAGGCATGATCCTGGTCGATGGCTACCTGTATTGCGGGCACGGCCACAACAACGGGTTCCCCGTCTGTGTCGATATTCGTAGCGGCAAGCAGGTTTGGGGCGATCAACGCGGGCCGGGCTCGAATTCGGCAGCCGTCGCTTATGCCGATGGGCAATTGTACTTTCGCTACGAAAACGGCGTGATGGCGCTGATCCAGGCCACGCCCCAAGGTTACCGGCTGAACGGCTCGTTCCGGCTACCATCGGTTCGCGCGCAGAGCTGGCCGCAGCCGGTCATCGCCAACGGTCGACTGTACCTGCGCGATCAGGAGGTTTTGATGTGTTACGATGTCCGAAATGGAGGAGAATCATGATGAAGCGTAGAAATCACCTGCTGCTCATCCCAGCACTGTTTTGCCTTGGCATCGGCGATGCGGCGGCAGCCGAAGGACCGCTGAGAGTCTTCATCCTCGCCGGGCAATCCAACATGCAGGGCCATGCGCATGTCAGCAC
>REEF01000155.1 GCA_007695205.1 Planctomycetaceae bacterium | reverse complement strand
GGCATCAGCAAGCGATTCGACTGCTCGAAGAGACGTTGGACCTGTTTCGCGAGTACTTTGGCCCGGAACATCCTAACAATCTGTCCCCGATGAACAACCTGGCCATTTCCTACGGTGTGATCGGCAAGCACGACGAAGCGGTCCAATTGCACGAAGAATCGCTCGAATTGCATCGCGCCCAACTGGGCCCATACCATCCTCGGACGCTGACGGCCATGCACAATCTGGCGTCGACCTATCGCGACCCGCACCGGTCACAGGAGGCGATCGCGCTGCACGAGGAAACGGTCCGGCTCTGCCGTACTCATCTGGGGGACCAGCATCCTAATACGCTGAACTCGATCCGCAGTCTGATCATCGGCTATCAGACGATCGGCAGACACTCCGAGGCATCGCGTCTAATTGAGGAGTTGGTGGCGTTGGAGCGTCAAGTGCGGCCGGATTCTTCGGACCACGCTCGTGCGTTAGCCATCGCGCTGGTCTATCTTCTTGCCGACCAACGTTACGCGGAGGCCGAGGAGTATGCGCGTGAGTGTCTTGCGATTCGCCAGCAGGAAATGCCGGACGATTGGCGCACGTACCATACGCAAGTCATTCTCGGCCGCAGCCTGGCGGGGCAGGAACGGTTTGCCGAAGCGGAACGGCTGCTGGTCGATGGCTATCGCGGCATGGTCGCGCGACGGGCCAGCATTCCTCAGCAGGCGGAACGTCGATTGAACGAAACGCTGGATGCCATCATCCAGTTCTACGAGCACCGGAACAGGACGGAAGAAGTCGTGCGGTGGCGGTTGGTGCGTGATGCACAATCCGCCGATCCCTCGCAACTGATTCCTGCCGACGAGACGGATCCGGAACACATCGCCCAGTGGTATCTGGCCTGGCTCGACGCACTGCCACCCGATCCGGAACACGGGTGGAATTACCCGCGAAGCAAATTGGCTCGACGGATCGCCGAATCCGACGACGTGTTTGCACAGGTGATCGAGGCCCGGCCGGACGACGACCAGTTGTGGATCGAGCGAGGCAGGATGTTCGCGCTGCGAAGCCGATGGTCCGAAGCGGTAGAGGCCTATCGACGCGCCGACCGGCCGGGGATTCCCATCGAGACGTTCGAACTGGCCTGCGCCCTGCTGCTGAGTGGCGACCAAGAGGGATATCGCGAGTTGTGCGTCCGTCTGTCGGCCGACGCGGATCCGTTCGCCGATCCGGTCTCGGCTTTCCACCTGGCCTGGATCACCGGGATTGGGCCCAGCGGCATCGAGCCCGAACGCATTATCCACTGGGCTGTCCCGATGGTGGAACTCGAAGGCCGAGCGTGGCATCTGCACGCTCTGGCCCTGGCCCATTACCGGGCCAACGACTATGCCCGCACAATCCACTACTGCCAACAGGCCAGTGCCCACGCGTGGCAGGCCGACTTTCTGAACCATTGGTTGTTGGCGATGACCCATGCTCGATTGGGAAATCCGGAGGAAGTGGGCAGGTCCTGTGCCGAGGCGGAACATATGGTGTTGAGATGGATGCCTCGCGAGCCCGGCGGTCCTGCCGCGTGCTTGCCCCCAGACTGGCTGAGCTTCCAGGTCCTGCGCCGTGAGACAGAATCGCTGCTGGGAATCGGCGACGAGGCCGAATCCCCGCAAAGCACGGATCCCGAACGGGTGGCCGCCCAGTATCTCGCTTGGCTGGATGAGTTGCCGGCCGAACCGGAGGCCGGTTGGCGTCATCCGAGACGCAACTTGGCTAAGCAGATCGCCGAATCTGACGATGTGTTTGCACGGGTGATCGAGGCCCGGCCGGACGACTGCCAATTGTGGATCGAGCGGGGCAGGACGCTGGTCCTGCGCAGCCGGTGGTCCGAGGCAGTGGAAGCCTATCGTCGGGCCGAGCGGCGAGGCATCCGCATCGAGACCTTCGAGCTGGCCGGTGCCCTGTTGCTGAGCGGCGATCAGGACGGTTATCGCCAATTGTGCGCCAGCCTGCTGGACGATCCCGATCAGCCCGCCGACTCGACGGCCGCCTTTCACCTGGCACGCATCGTCAGCTTCGGACCCAGCGGCATCGAACCCGAACGAGCGTTGGCGTGGGCCAGTACGATCGTGCGTGAAGAAGGTCAGCCATGGCACCTGCACGTCCTGGCCCTGGCCCATTACCGAGCTGGCAACTACGTCGACACGATCCGCTTCTGCCAGCAATCCAACGCCCAAGGTTGGCACGCCGGCCTGCTCAACCATTGGTTGTTGGCGATGGCACATCATCAGCTCGGCAATTCGTTGGCGGCTGACAACGCCCAGGCGCAAGCCGAAAGTCTGGCGGAAAACTGGATGTCGAAGGAATCCGGCGAACCAGTCTCGAACTTGCCGCCTCCGGATTGGGTTAGCCTCCACCTCCTGTGCCGCCAATTCCAGGAGTTGCAATCCGGAGCCGCTGCTGGTTCGGTTGGCTCAGGATCTGAATCTATCGAAACAAGGGAACCGCCGGATGATCGATAGCCGCAACGCTGGTGGCCAGCAAACCGAACGATCTCGCCGACAAGCGACGAGGATTCGGGAAATGGGGGGTGAATCCGACCTGAAAGCGATTCGCGGCCGCAACCAAGACCTGCGGTCGATGGTTTCGGCGGGGTGGGAGCCCCGCGCCGAACGGCGCCCACGTGGCCCGGGATCTCCGAGACCGGGATGCGAGCCCCGCACCGCGTGCCATTTCTCTCACCGCGCAGGTCGCGACTTCGAAAGGAGTTGTCCGATGTGTGCGTTCGTGACGGAACATACACGATTCGGGCTGTCGCGACGGACTCCGAAAACGCATCCGCCGAGGACAATATTGAAGTCTGGGTTCAGAACGACGCGTCTCCGGAAGATCAGGCGATGAGCATCGAGTTCACGGAGGTTTCCCGCGCGTGGGTCGGCCGCAACCACTGGCAGGCCAGCGTCACGGTGACCGGCGTCCAACTTCAGGGGTATATCTGGGAGGATGGATCCAAGTCGACCACGCTCTCGTCCCCGTTGGACTAACGAGGAAACCGCGATCCACCGTGATCACGAACCGTTGCGAGCAGCCGTTTGTCGACCGTCGCAGCCAGCGGCAGTAGGACACTTTGGCACCGGCGTGTCGAGCATGCGCTGGTGCCTGCGGCTGGGTGTTCCAGATACTGTTCGGCGTGGGTCTCTGACCCCGTCGAAACCGCCGACCGCAGGTCTCCGGGCCAGTTTTGTCAGCGCCTCTTCGACCGGCGTTTCGTTCGTCACGCCTCACTCTCTCCGCCCACAGCATTGTGGGCGGAGAACTGGCACTAAACGTATTGGGAGGATGTGATCATCGTCACGCTGTTCCCCGGTTCTCGCGCTCTACGACGGACATCCGTGTCCGTCGAGCCGTACAAGATCGTTGTTTCGACGGACGAGGACGTCCGTCGGGAAAACGTGTCCTTCCATCCTGAACACATGGTGCGGTGTTGATCCAGTGC
>REEF01000156.1 GCA_007695205.1 Planctomycetaceae bacterium | reverse complement strand
CGGCCGTATCGATTCCATCGGTGACCGAAACGCGCAACGGGTACGAGCCCACGATCGCATCCGGCCAGCGGATACGCCCCAGTTGAGGATCGATGGTCATGCCGGGCGGAATCGAAGAGCCGTCGGTAGTCGTGAGCGTAAAGGCCAGCACATCGTCCGGATCGTCGTCCGTGGCGGGAACATCGTAGGCGAACGTTTGACCCGCGATGATCGTCCGGTCGGCGACTGAGACCAAGGGCGGGTTGTTTTGACGGAGCGTCAGCAGATATCGCCGCTGGGCCGCGGCGCCCAGCGGATCGGTGACGGTGACAGTGACCCAGGTTTGGTCGATTCCTGCGGGTATCGCATCGCACTCCAGCCGGTTCCGCGGCACGTCTGCAAAGCTCAGGCAATCGACTACCGGGTCGGTCGCGACGGAAAACGTCAGCTCGGCCAACGCGTGGTCCGGATCGACGGCGTCGACCTGCCAAGCGTACGATCGGCCCACCAGTGCCAGGTGCGGGGGATCGTTGCGGATGATCGGTGGCTGGTTGGGCGGCAGGGGCTGAACGTCGACCGTAAAGTTCTGGATCGCGTCCAGCCCCAGCGGGTCGACGACCCGGACGCTGAACCCTTGCTCGGTTGCCGATTCGGGCGTCCAGGTCAGCAGGCCGATTTGCGGCTGGATCACCGCCCCCTGCGGTCCCGCCGCCAACTCGAAACGCAGCGGTTGATCGTCGGGATCTGCTGCACCCACGTGATAGACGTAAGGCTGGTCGACCGTGGCCCAAGTTCGCGGAGCGGTGGTGAAGTAGGGCGGACGGTTTTGCGCCGAAACAGCGATCGTGTACGGCTGGCGATCCGCAGCGCCGAACGCATCGATCGCCACCACGGTGACTGCCTGAGGACCCAGGTCCGCCGAGTTGGGCGCCCAGAGGACCAGCCCGGTCTGGTCGTCGATCGTCATCCCCGGCGGCTGCTGGTCCAATCGCCAGTGCACCGCGTGGCCGTCGGGGTCGATCGCGGTCGCCTGATAGGCGTAAACCTGGCCGACCAAAGCGAGCTGACGCGGCGACGAAGTGATCTCAGGCGGTCGGTTCCGCGGCACATCGGCCACCACGTCGATGCGGTACGCGCGCTGGACCAAGTGCCCCTGACCGTCGCTGACTTGAACGGAAAACTCATAAGGCGAATCGGGATCGTTCACCTGGTCCAACGTCGGTGTCCACGTCACCCACGACGTGTGAGGCGCCGACAACATCGCCAAGCCCGGAATCCCCGTCGCATCGACCAGCGTGTAGGTCAGCGGGTCGTCGTCGGGGTCCCAGGCCGGTACGCGGTCGTACCAGGTCACCTGGGCCGGGATCGTCATCGTCACGTCCGGCCCGACCTGCGGCGGTTGGTTGACCGTCTGGTCGGTCACCTGCAACGGGAACCATTGATAGGCAAGCTGATCGTTCTGATTCGCCGCCCACACGGTCACTTCCCATAACCCCAACTGCATGTCCGACCATTGGACCACCCCGGTGTGCGCGTCGATCGTCATGCCTCGCAGCAACGAAGCCGTATCCAGCCAGTAACGGATCGAGGCGGCGGGGTCGTCAGGATCTTCGGCCACCGCAGGGTACTGGTAGGGAGCCGTCCCCAGCCGAGCCACGCGGATCGGCTGGCTGGTAAAGACCGGGCCGAGGCTGGCTGCACCGACCGTCAGCGCCAGCGTCTGCAGGGCCGCACCGCCGCGTCCATCGGTGACTTGAATGCCTGCATAGACCGAACCCACTTCGTTCGCCGTGGGCGTCCAGACCACTTGGCCCGAGAACGGCTCGATCGCCATCCCCTCGGGACCGTAGACCAACGCGTACTCCAGCGGATCCTGGTCGGGATCTTCGGCTCTGGCCGTGTAATGCAGCGCGACGCCCACCGTGGCCTCGGTCGGCGGACTGCTGGTGAAATAGGGCGCGGCGTTGGGCTGCGAATGTGCTGTCAAGCCGAAATCCGGTCCGGCGACGATCGGCTGATCAACCACGACCGATGCCGAGCCGACGGGCGTTGTTTGCAGCCAGCCGGGTACGTGCTGCAGCGCCACGGTGTAGGTGCCTTCCAGCACATCACCCAGTTCGTACTGTCCCGCTGCATCGGTCACCGTCCACGGCTCGTCCAAATCGCGGCGATCGTTGCCATTGCGATCCAGAAACACCATGCGACCCGGCAATGCCGGTTCGCCGGCATCCCATTGGCCGTTGCCATCGACATCATGGAACACGTGACCACGGATCGTGCGGGGTGTTGCTGCCACCACGTTCAGCATCAGCGTCTGCTGGTCGCTGCCACCGCGACCGTCCGTCACCTGGACAGAGATCGGCGTCTGATCCAGCGGAGCGGCCCAGGTGATCAAGCCCGTCTGGGGATCGATCCGCAGTCCGTCTGGCACCGGGTCGACCAGCTCGTAACGCAGCGAATCCTCCGGGTCCGGGTCGACGGCCACGACCTGGTAACGATACTCGGTGCCCGCCAGCACCGACTCGACCGGGCGGCTGACGATCGTCGGCGGGTGGTTGCCGGCGGAAGGGAACACGCCCAACTGGTAACGCTGCTGGACCTGGAACTGCCCATCGCTGACAACGACCAACACCGTGTGCTGACCCTGCTGATCCTCGGTGGGCGTCCATTGGATCAACCCGGTCGTCTGGTCGATCACCATGCCCGCCGGCGCTTCATCCAATCCGTACGTCAGGGTATCGCCGTCGGGATCGAAAGCCTGCGTCTGGTAAGCGTAATCGGTCCCGACCGCCGCCGTCACGACGGGGATCGAACGGAACTGAGGCGGGCGGTTCGCCAGCGGCGGATGGACTGCAAGGACGAACGATTGCTGTGCCAATCCTCCGAATCCGTCGTCCGCTTGCACTGCGACGTGATGGTGGCCCAAGGGTAACGATTGCGAGTCGGGCGCCCAGACGATCTGACCCGTAGACGACTCGATCGCCATCCCCACCGGCGCCGCCGTCAAGTGGTAGCGAATCGGATGGCCGTCCGGATCGTGCGCTTTGGCCGTATACTGGTAGGTGACATCCTGAGCCACCGAGACGTTGGGCACGCTGGTGAACGATGGCGGGCGATTCACCTGGCCGACCAGCACCAGATCGTACGTAAACGGGACGCGTCTCGGATTATAGAAGGACAGCGTCAACGCCTCGGTCGCTTCGCCCGGACGAAAGGCTCCGTCCGGACCGACCAGATGGCTGAAGTCGAAAAAGGCGAGCCCGTCGTTGGAAAACCCACTGGCCCCAAACGCCTGGACAGACGGATGGCTGATGTTGGTGATCCCCAGGTACAGAGGGCCTTCTAGCGCGAAGGGACCGCTATTGGTCAGGGTCAAATCGGCATACAACACATGCTGGCGATCGTGGAACGAGGTGCGTTGGTAGGCTGTGGCGAATTCCGTCAAGTCCGTCATCGATGTCCAAGAAACCAGCGATGGTTCTTCCG
>REEF01000157.1 GCA_007695205.1 Planctomycetaceae bacterium | reverse complement strand
GGGAGTTGGAACTCGGCGAACGCCTGTTGCAGGATGGCCTCGCTGACGCGCGGGGCATTTTGCGCCGCCGCCTGCAACAGGCAGGCGGTGGCCAGGTTGTTGATCTGTCGCGGGACGCCGCCCGCATAGTCGTGGATCAGGCCCTTCGCGTCCGCGTCGAAGAGTTTCTCCGAGCCGCCCGCCTGCTTCAGTTGGAAGTCGATGTAGGAGGCGGTCTGCTCCTTCGTCAGCGGGGGCAGGTGGAAACGCACGGAGATGCGACTGAGCAGCGCGGCGTGCAGCGACTGCCGCAGGGTCTGCCGGAGCGGCTCCTGGCCGGCCAGCACGACCTTCAGTGGCGGGGCGTCGTCCAGGGCCGAACTGACTAGCAGGCGGATGTCGGTCAGGGCATCGCCGTCGACCAGATGGGCCTCGTCGAGGATCACCAGCAGCCCGCCTTCGGCCTGCCGGGCCTTGCCGAGAATCTGCTCGAAGAGGCGTTCCTTGCCGCGGCGGGGCACCTCGCCCAGCTTACCGACCAGCAGTTTCAGCAGCCCGACGGCCGGCAGGTGGGTCAGGTGGATGTAGACCGGCTGCCAGCGCGGCCCGTGCAACTCGTGCAGGAAGCGCTTCAGCAGCGCCGACTTCCCAACGCCGCTGGCGCCGGTAATCAGCCCGACGGTGGCCTGCTCGGCCACGTAATGGAGTCGTGCCAGGCCCTGCTGCATGCGGTCGTCCGGCCAGAGGGACGCCGCCGGGGCCCGCTCGGCGAACGGCTGGATGGTGAACTGAAAGTGGTTGAGGAACATCAGGTTCTCCTTTGCCTCTCGTGGGATAGTTGTTGCAACACGAAGACGATTTCGGGAATGGTGCGTCGGACGGCCCGCTCGCACGCCTCGCGGAGCATCGGCGCGTCGAGGCACGTCAGACGGTTGTAGACCTTCTGCAGGCTTTCGAACTCCTCGGTCGAAAAGGCGGTCAGGCCGCCCGCGCGGCCCAGGAGGGCGGCAAGTTGCTTGGCGAACTCGGCGAAGGGCCAGCGGCGGCCGGCGGCGGCCAGTACGGCCGGATAGTCGATCCCCGCATGGCGGTCGTCCAACGCCTGCTCGTGGTTCCGGATGAGCAGGTCGAGGTAGTTATGCTTCGGCTTCGGCCTTGGTCGCGGCGGCGGCTGGCCGGGGGCCGTCTCGCGCTCGTGCCGGGTGCCCACGCCCAGGTATTCGCCGTCGAGGGCGTAGATCAGGACGGTTTCCAACGGGCCGAACGGATCGTAGCGGACCTCGACCTTGTCGCCCCGCAGGTCCGGGTGGACCTGAAAGAACCATGCGTTCAGTTGCACGTCGGAGAAGGTTTCATGGACCGTGCGGCGCTTGCGGCGAAAGAAGTACTTCAGCACCTCCTGGAGATTGACGTGCCGGGTGAATCGGTTCCCTTGGGGATAGCGTTCCGCAGGCGGCTGCCCCGTTTCGCTGTTCGGCTCCCGATGGTAGCTCTGGTCCAGCCAGGCCGCCAACGCCCGGTTGAGCCGATCGAGCGTGAGGATGTCGCCGGCGTGGACCTCACTTTCAAACTGGCTCTGCGCGGTGCCGAAGAAACGCTCGATGAGTCCGCCGGGCGCCGGATCACGCACGGTGCGGTGGATCAGCCGGATGTTCAAGGCACAGCAAGCCGCCTTCAGGGCGTTGGCATGGTAGATCTTCGCGTTGTCCAGGTACAACTCGCGGCTGGCGCCGTGGACGCTCCACGCCCGCAAGAGTGAATCGATGAGAATGTCGAGGTTTTCCCGCAGGTAGTAGCGGGCCTCGACCACGTAGCGGCTATGGCAGTCGATGAAGGCCGACAGGTGCGTGGGCACGGCCCGGTCGCCATGGAGCACGTACGGCCCGTCCTCGAAATCGCCCACCCAAAGGGCATTGGAGTGGTCCCTCGTCCAGCGGCAACGGACCTTCTGCCGGCTGACGCCCAACTTCCGCCGCGTGGCCCCGGCCCGCTTCAGATGACGATAAAGGGTCGATTTGGGGATCGTCGCGTGGAATTGATCGGCCAGGAACTGGTTGATCGGCACGTGGGACCGGTAGGGTTGCTCGGTCTTCAACTCGACCGCCTTGGCGATCATCGCCAGCGTGGCCTTACGCGCGCGCCCGCGGTCGCTCCGCCGCTTGCGGAACAGGGCCTCAAAACCTCCCTGGCGGTATTGCTTCCACTTCCGCCACAGCGTGGCCCGCGACGGCCGCCGGCGCGTGCCGTCCGGGAACAGGTGCTCGGTGGCCGCCAGCTCATTCAGAAAGCGACCGGCCTCTTCCGGAGGAACCTCTCCGTAGAGCAACGGACTGAGGAGCGTACACCAGAAAACGGCCCACTGCTCCTGTCGATCTTGTCGATTTGCCATCGAAGGCGCTCCTTTCCGCACGTTTCGCTCGTGCGAACAGGAGCTTACCTCACGGCGGGCCGCGGCTTGTTGCGTAACGGGGGAAAATGCCGCCTCTGAACAGATGTATACATATTCGATCCGCCGCCAGTACCTGCATGGCCTGCTCCAGGGTCTTCCGACGCTCTTCGCTGCGGTACTTCCTCGGCGAGACCACCCACGGCTGGCGGTGCAACGTCGAGTTCGGATCCTTCTGGCGAATCAGCCCGCAAGCCGCGCGGAACACGTCCGGCATCCCTCCCAGCCACGATACCCATCGCCACACCGTGCTGGGCGCCAAGCCGCTCGCTTTCTCCAACCCCTCCGGAGTACGGTCGTCGTACATGATGGGCATCCGGCAGCCCCCTTCTTCATGTTCCGCCGTACGCCGGTAGGTATGATCCGTCCCCACGTATTCGGCCGCCTTGTCCAGTACCGGCGACTGGACATACCGCTTACGTGGCAACGCGAAAGGGTGGGTAATCCGTGAACCGCTTACCGCAGCGTAGACAACGCCATCGCAAGATCCAGGACAGCACCACCTGAATGCACCGCCCCAGAACGATCCGAAACTTCCGCCGCCGGCATTCATCCACCCGAAAGTCGTGTCCCTCGACGGCGCCACAACGCGGGCACGCTCGGCCATAGCGCACCCGTTCGCCCATCCCTAACCGGTGGGTGTGGGTCTTGACCTGCTCGAACAAATCCATCATCCTGGAAGCGTGGATTTTGGTGGGGGGCGTGTCGCGATCGCCAGTCCGCACGCCTCCCCGTTTTCCTTTTCCCCACGGGAATGATGCAACGCCACCGCGGCACGCCACAAGCACGGGGGGGCGGGGTCTTAGTTTCACATCTTTCGGGCAGGATTCCAGGGCGGGGGCTGCCCAGGCGGCGGGATCAACGTCTCACTTAACCCAACACTCCTACAAGCTTCGCGCCTCAGAGAGTTTGGGACTTAGCA
Source organism: Planctomycetaceae bacterium (assembly GCA_007695205.1). Classification (GTDB taxonomy): domain Bacteria; phylum Planctomycetota; class Planctomycetia; order Pirellulales; family Pirellulaceae; genus SKKK01. The sequence goes on along the minus strand of REEF01000157.1, from coordinate 121 downwards.
GATAGTAGAGTAGGCCCAGGCTGAACTGCGCGTATGAACGCCCTTGCTCGGCGGCCTTGCGGTACCATTTCAACGCCTCGGCGTAATCCTGCACCACCCCTCTGCCTTCATAATAATGGAC
>REEF01000520.1 GCA_007695205.1 Planctomycetaceae bacterium | reverse complement strand
TGGTGGTCATGTTGCCGGCCCGGTCATGCACCGGGTCCGCCCAGTCGGTCCCGGTGGCGGCCGTGATGGAGGTGGTCTCGTTGACCGAGTTGTACGTGCGGCCCTGCTCCAGGTCCGTGCTGCCGGAGTTCTTCTGCACATAGCCCGGCCAGTTGCCGGTCATGTCCAGGTCCCAATCCTCTGCCCGGACCGCCGTGCCCGTGATGCCGTCCTGGTTGGCGTTCAATTCGCCGCGCTGGAACCCGACCAAACGGTCGACTTTATCATAGCCGTACAATTCGTCTCGGCCGCTGGCGAGGGCGTTTTCCCGGTACGGCCGATTCGAAGCCCGATCGTAGTCGTAGGTGTAGCGGTCGTGGTCGGCGCTGGCGGCGTAGGAGTACCACCGGGCGGCAGGACCGCCAACCAAATACGAGCTACTGCTCGGTTTGCAATGGTCCGCTTCCGTTGGTCGCTGATCTTGGAAAGAAAATCTACGATCCTTCACCTTGTACAAATGATCGACCTCCCGGCCGAAGCGGTCGAACCCGACATACTCGTCGGCACATACAACGCAACGGGCGGCGGTGCCGCCGCCCGTGCCTCTCGGTTCTCTCCGTTGCCTTGGGTTCCGCTCAGCGATCATGTCGTCCAAATCCAGGTGCAGTCCGTCCTGCCGGATCTTCTCCAGTTGGCCACCGTCATAGCCGGTCAAACCAAAGGTGGTGCCCAACATGTCATTTGTCTCCTGGCAAACGGTAGAACAAGGCGACGGGCAGGAAGAGTCCTGCGATCATCGCAAACAGGATGCTGCGCGGCCAATCCATGGCAACTGCCCAACGGTCCATGGCCAAATAGATGATGCCGGACAGGGTGATCGCGATGAAATTGGCTTGGTTCATCACCGCGATCATGCGTCCCTTCTGACCGGCGGGCGGCCGAGCCTGGATGTAGACTTGGACGGGGATGGCAAACAGCCCGGCAGAGACGCCGACCAGCATCAGCACCACCAGACTGCCCCAAAACCCCAACAGATGCTGGCCGCCGGGTAGCGAGATGGAGAGGATCAATAAGAAGGCCACGATCCCCCAGACACCCAACCGGACCACGCGAGGATCGGCGCGACCGCGGCACATGCGCCCGGCCGTCACCGCGCCCACGGCGATCCCCACCCCGATCATCGCGGTCAATAGGCTGGTCCACTGCTTGCCGAGTTCCAGTTGGACAAGTCCCAGGGAGTTGATCGATTGGATGGCGATCCCCGACACCAGCCAGAACGTGCACGATGCCAGGATAGCGGCCAATAAAGGCAGATCGTTTCGCAAAACGGCGCGAGTTTCGGGGGTCATCGTCAAGGCGGACATGCGAAAACGCAGGTCGGGTCTGGCCGGCGGGACTCGGCGAATCCATAGCGCGGTCACGATGCCTACCACGGCGATGCCGATACAGAACGCCGAGCCTCGTGCGAGCCCTCCGGCACTCTCGGCCAGCGGGGCGGTTTCATCCACCAGCCATTGTCCCAGCACGCCGGCCGAGGCCGTACCGAAGATGATCGCCAAAAACGTCGTCATCAGGATCAACCCATTGGCGCGCGGCAGGTCGCTGCCGCGTAGCATCTCGGGCAAGATGCCGTATTTTGATGGACCGAAAAAGGCGCTCTGCGTGCCCATCAGCCCCAGCACGACCAGCAAACCGGTGTACCCGGTTCGGGAGTAGTTGGCGAACGCCAAGACCCCCAACGTCATCACGACCAACTCGCCCATTTTGGCCATCAGAATAATGGTCCGTTTGCTGAATCGATCGGACAGGAAGCCGGCATAGCCGGAAAACAGGACAAACGGCAGCGAGAACACGACCGTCGCCAACCATTGCTGGTCGTCCTGGCTGACCGCTGCCGCCCCGACGGGGACCGCCAGCAGCAGCATCAATTGTTTGAACAGATTGTCGTTGAACGCGCCGAACAATTGCGTCGCGGTCATGCCCCAAAAGGCACCGTCTTGGTACAGCCCAGGCAGATGGGCGTCGGACTGCTCGGCGGGTGGCAAACGATCGTCGATTGACAAGACTAATTCGTCCTGGACGCGGTCGAGAGATCCACCGATCCATCGGTACTTAATGACACCAGCTCGGCTTGATCTGCCATCTGGCGGATGTCTTCGGTGATCTTCATCGAACAGTACTTGGGACCGCACATGCTGCAGAAGTGGGCTTCTTTGAACGGTTCCTGCGGCAGCGTCTGGTCGTGGTATTCACGAGCCCGTTCGGGGTCCAGGGCCAAGCGGAACTGCTCGTTCCAATCGAATTCGAAGCGGGCCTTGCTGATCGCGTCATCGCGATCCCGCGCTCCGGGACGTTTTCGCGCAACGTCCGCAGCGTGGGCCGCAATCTTGTACGCGATCACGCCCTGCCGAACGTCCTCGCGGTCCGGTAACCCCAGATGCTCTTTGGGCGTGACATAACACAACATCGCAGCGCCATACCAACCGGCCATCGCGGCGCCGATGGCGCTGGTGATGTGATCGTAGCCCGGACCGATGTCGATCACCAGCGGTCCCAGCACGTAGAATGGTGCTCCGTGGCAGATCTCGATCTGCTTCTTGATGTTCATCTCGATCTGGTCCATCGGGATGTGACCCGGACCTTCGACCATGACCTGCGATCCGATCTGCCAACTGCGCTGGACCAAGTGGCCCAGCACCTCCAGTTCGGCGAACTGAGCCGCATCGCTGGCGTCGGCCAAGCTGCCCGGTCGCAGCCCGTCACCCAGGCTCCACGTGACATCATACTGGCGCATGATTTCGCACAATTCGTCGAAGTGTTCATACAGTGGATTCTGTTTGCGATGCGCGATCATCCATTTGGCGATCAACGAACCGCCTCGGCTGACAATCCCCGTCACGCGGCCCGTGGTCAGATGCAGGTGTTCCATCAAGACACCGCAATGCACGGTCATGTAATCGACACCCTGCTTCGCCTGATGCTCGACCATGTCCAGGAAGTGCTGCGGCTTCATGTCCTCGATGTTGCCGCCCAATTCCTCCAGCATCTGGTAGATGGGCACGGTGCCGATGGGGACCGGCGAGGCATCGATGATCGCCTTGCGGATACGATCGATGTCCTTGCCTGTCGAAAGATCCATCACCGTGTCCGCACCAAAATGAAGCGATTGGTGCAGTTTATCTAATTCGCCATCGGCGTCACTGGTCACGGCCGAATTGCCGATGTTCGCATTGATTTTGCAAGTGGCGGCAATCCCGATGGCCATCGGCTGTAAGCGTCCCGCTAAATGGACCTTGTTCGCAGGAATGACCATGCGGCCCGCCGCGACTTCGGCGCGAACCAGTTCTGCATCGAGTTTTTCACGTTCAGCACAAAACGCCATCTCTGGCGTGATTTGACCGGATCTTGCAGCTTCAAGCTGAGTTAAAGACATGACATTCTCCGAGAGTTGGCAATCGAAAGACTGAAATCATCATACTGCCCGTGGTCGAGTCGACCAAGTGGGCTTTCTTCGTCTTGTGTTGGCAGGGACTTATGTTCGATTGTTAGGCTCGAGCGAATCCGTGGAACTTTTCGCTCGACAGATTCGTCTAATCGATCAGAAGAGGGTGTCGATATCGACCGGTCGCGGGATGGTAATAACCCGGCCGTAATGGCGGTATCAGCAAAGGGCAACAGGGAACATGGCAGCGATTCCGTTTGATCCGATCCGCGCCAACTTGGCTCGCGTGAACGGCTCCGATCCGGCGACCGATGCATCATCGTCCGCGCCGCAGATGCATCGTATTCGCACGGTCCGGCGTTTGCAGAATGTCTCGCTGCGCACCGCGGCTCGACGGCTGGGTATGTCGATTCGACACGTGCGCATCCAGGAAAACGAATCTTCGGACCTAAAACTCAGCGAGCTCTATCAATGGCAAGCCTTGTTGGACGTACCGATCGACGAACTGTTAGTCGAGCCGACTTTGCCACTGTCGCGTCCCGTCACCGAACGAGCCCAGTTGGTCCGAGTGATGAAGACGGCGACGGCGATCCTCGAAGCGGCTTCGACCCCACAGTTGGCCTGCCTGGCTGAACGACTTGTGGACCAATTGATCGAATTGATGCCCGAGTTGCGTGAGGTGGGGCCGTGGCACGCGATCGGTCGCCGACGTGCCGCTGACGAATTGGGCCGAGTTGCCCAGCAGTGTTACTCGGAAGATTCGTTTGACCTGTCGTCCTCGGATGCCGCGGAATAAAGGCTTGACATTTCCGCTGGAATATCGATAATAACAGATATTCCTTGAACTTTCGCCTTTATCGTTTCGTACGGACCCGCTCATTGCTTCGTACGAAGAAAGGCCCGCAGCCCAAAAGCTGCGGGCCTCGTTTTTTGGGACACTTCAGACGGCAACGGGCGTCTCGATGTTCTTCGCCAGCCGCTTGCGGGCCACATGCAGACGCCGCTTGATCGTTCCCAGCGGCGCGCCGAACGTGTCGCTCATTTCCAACAGGGTCTGGCCCTGAATGTAGAACGCCACCAAGGTCTGGCGATCCAACGCCCGCAGCCGAGCCAGTCCGGCTTGAAGCTGCGAACGCGATTCGTTGTCCAATGCCGCACTCAACGGCGTGCTCTCGTCGATGCAAACCGATGCCAACGACTCGGGTTCTGCAGCGATTTCGGGACGTCGACGCACGACGCGGTTGATGGCCATGCGGTTGGCGATGGCTCGCAGCCATCCGCCAAAACGCTCGGGCTCACGCAACTGGCCGATCTTCTGGAGCGCCTGGACGAAGACATCCTGGCACACCTCCTGCGCCTCGCCGTAATGGCCGATGCGGCGCAAGGCGACCGCGAACACCTGGCGTTCATATCGCTCGAACAACTCACCAAACGCCTCGCGCTGGCCCGCTTGCGCAGCCTGGACCAGACGAGCGACCGACGCAGCGCGCAGGTCGGCAACAGTCAGTTTCGTCATCATCGGATACTCTCTGCTAAACGGATTGCCCATCTCAACGTCGAAGCCCGTCTTGCTGCGGTTCCGCTCGCGGACCAGGGAGGTCACGCAAACAGACCCGGCAACTCACCAGCCGGTCCGACTTGAATCTTGCACAACAGACCCCCTGTCAGGGGATCCTTCGAGACACTGACACTAAGCGGTCGACGACGGATTTTTCACCGCTATCGAAACACCGCATCGTTCCAACCCAACCCCTCCACATGACGGATGGCGTCCTGTGAGGCAGTTGGTATGGCGTCTCGATGCACAAGATGTCCTCCGGCGCGGTTCACAAGGCGTGCTTGGACCGGTCGGTGGGACGAGATAGCGCGGGACGGGGGAACTGTCGGCGCGCATCTGGATCATCCCATCGACCAAGGCGTCCTGTTGACGCTTGAACCAGTCATTGGTGACGGTCTGGACCAGGATAAAGCACCGCATCACAGTCCTCCTCTGCGTTACCCACGCAGGCAGAGAGTACAACGGAAAGAACCCTTGAGGCAAATTCACAACACATCTCCAACGCGATGTGTCACCCCAAGCGATTAATGATACCAGGAAAATCGGGCGACAGCGAGACGGTTCTGGCGATGAACCAAAATGCCCCGCTGGCGGGATTCCCCCGGCATCCTTGTGTTCTAGACGATCGATCGGAACAAAGGTTCGCGAGAATTTAGAAAAATTTGGGTGCAGAAGCAGGCGAAATGGCGAAAGCCCCCAGAAAGAAGGATTTGCTTTGCCCGCCTAATCTGCTGACTGCTGAAAAAGGGGGCTGGCTCCACAACACGTTGTGGCTTTCCGCACGCCAGACCGCATTGGCGGCCGCCTTCAGGATGCTTGTGCGACGGCGCTCGGCTCCATTTCAACACGCGCGACATCGAATCCCACGGATCGAACGTCACCAATTGCAGATCGAATCGCTTCTTCCAATGACTCGGCGTCGCGATGGAACTGAATTTGCGGTACTCCTGCAATTGTCGCGATCGTACCGTCGTCAAACGTTCCGTACATCCTATCGGCCTGCTCATCATCGGGATCGTCGGTCAGCACGAGCGTGAATTCATGTTGCTTCATGATTCAGTCCTTTGGTCATCCTGCTAATGCGGGCAACGATCAACGTCACGGCGAATGTCGCGGGCATGGGCTTCAGGATTTCCTGGCGTCGACATCACCCGAATCCGACATCCATCGCGATCGCTGTGTGGGCAATAGGTAACTCCCCAGATGTGCGCTCGCGGCCCTGCTTTCACGACTGTCCACCCGTTGGTTTCCGCGTAACGAATCGCTTCGCGAATGTGCTTGTTTGGATGATCGGCCAAGTCCGCGCCCTCGCATCTTACTTGTGCATTATACCATTTTGTCAGTCGTGTGCGCTGGCGAAATGACGAAAGCCCCCAGAAAGAAGAGTTTTTCTTTGCCCGCCTAGTCCGGCTCCGGTACGGGGCGCACGATCACGAAGTTGACGCCGTTTCCAGCCAAGTCGGCGGTGAAAGCCACGCGCCCTGATTCGTCGCGGGTATCAATCGAACGGGTGGTGACCTGCAACTCGGCTCGCTCTGCTACCTCCTTAAACTCGTCTTCGCTAAGGACCAAATCCTGCGGGCGTCCCGGCCTGTCGCGCATTTTTTTCGCCAGTGGATAGTAGCTGTTGTGGTCACGATCGATCCGATATTGCAAAATTTCGATGGTCTCCCATTCGATACCGATCAGCTCGAACCCGATCTGCAGTGCCGTATCGGACCGCGATTGAGGGTCCTGGCCGTGGTGCGAGTAGAGCAGGATTCGCAGGTCGCGCTCGGTCGCACTGGCGAAACCGCCCACCGAATGTCCGCCGACCTGTTTGGGGGGCAAGACGCGGAAATCGTCGCGCAGCGTGGACAGCAAATTGACAAAATGAAACATGGGACCGGCGATGACTTCGCTGCGATCCTCCACCCGAATACGCCGCACCACGTCATTCAGGGTGCTCCAGTTTTGCCGGATGCCAGGCCAGCCCATCAACGGTGCTTCGCCACCATAGGCGTAACGTGGGTCGTCCGCAGCGCGTTGCAGCAATCGGCCGACGATATTCGCTGCCCAAGTCGGGAAGTAGCCGTTGCCCAGATACATCTCGGCGGCGCCCGGATCAGCGATCGGCTGCCAAATGGGCACGGTCTCATGGTTGACGATCGCCAGCGTTTCGAAGTATTCCGGGTCGATCTCCAAAGCGACTTCTTTGGCGCGGATCAGTTTCGCGGCCGCCATTTCCGAGTCGTTGTAAGTGTGGATCGACAGAAAATCGAAGGGGGCCCCTCGGCCTCCGTTGGCTTCGCATAACGCCTCGACTCGCCGCGACCGCCGACCGGCCAGACGCGGGTCGGCATAGGCCGCGTTCAACTCGAGCGCCCCCGGGCTCGAGGCGTTGGGCGAGACGTGCGTCAGGAAGTCTTCCAAACGCATGTTCAACCCCGCGATGGCTCCCAACTCAAGCCCGCCAACCCGTACCTGGTCCGAATCGTAGCCCTGATCTTCGAACGCGCGGAGGATGGCGTCGGAACTGTAATCGTAGAATCGTTGGAGTTCTTCCCAGTCGCGGTTCCGCCAGTACAGACTCATCAGATCCGGCTCGTTCAACACGACCCACGGCCAATCGAGCGTGGCGGGCCCGTAGCGATCGATCAAGTGACGAGTGATCTCGCGCGTGACCTCGTGCAATTGCACCAGGCACTTGGCGGTGGTACCGCCGCGGCCGTCGATGGACAGGTCGCCGGGAGCACCGGCGAAGCGAGGGATGACGCGGAAGCCGAACTGCTTGACCAACAGATCCCATTCGTGATGGACGCGTCCCCAATAGTAATGCGCGGTGCCGGGCGGATCGAACTTTCGCAGGTACGTGCCGCCGGGCGGGAACAGACCCGGACTGTGCGGATCTTCCTGGGCGGGCAGCGGACGCGGGTACTGCAGTTGCCATGGCTTTTCAGGTTGCTCGAAAGGCGCGACCCGCACCGTGCGGGACGAGTCGTCGACGGCGATCACGGCGCTGCGAGCGCTCTGGATGCCGTCGGCGATCAGGATCTGGTCGCCCACCTGGTAGTCTTCGCTCAGCGGACGATTCGAGGCGATCCCGTATTGCTCGTGGCCGAAAAAATCCTCGACGGTCAATCCCACGCTATCTCCCAACACGTCGACCTCCGTGATGCGCCGCGTTTCACGCTCGCGGACGATGTTGGGGTAGGCCTTGAACGGGTTGTACTGGTCCTCGAATCCGGCCAGGTACGCGTCGCGAAGCAGGTTCCAAGCGTTGGGGTACGTTTCCCGCGCCTCGGCCATCATCCGGTAATGCGGCACGCGCCCGCCCTCACGAGTGCTGGTGGCAAAGCTGGGTTTGGCAAAACCGTTGAAGAACTCGCCCTTCCAGAACACATCCGGCGGGCCCTGAAGGTCAAGCTGGTAGCTCAGACGATGCGTGGTCGGAGACGACTCGGTGCTGAACGACCAGACACCTTCATCGTCGGCCAAGGTGGCCCCGAACCGGGATCGAGCCTGCACGTGGATCGTGTAGGTCGTGTCAGGCTGCAACGGGTAGGTCGAGTCCACGAAGACCAGCAACGATTCGCCGAAACTGCGATGCTGGTGCCGCGAGATCTGCCCGTCGTACCCGGCGGCGAATCGCTGGCCGGGCAGCAAGACGTCCAAGGCCGCATCGCCCTGTGGATGGAGCGAAATGGAAATGGAATCCGCGAGGACTCGGTCTTGGGCGGCTGTCGAACCGATTAGCATGAACAGACTGGTGCGCAGCGGTACGTGCTCGGCATCGACCTGAGGCCGCGGGCTATCGCCGGGCGCTCGGACGAAACGCCGTTCCAAGCTCAGCAGCTTCAATGCAGCATCTTCCCTGTCGGCTTGCCGCGACTCGCCGGGCTTCGGTTTCGGATCGGCTCGATCGCCTGCCGTCGTGAGGCAGACGATGCGCCAAGCGTCGCCTTCGTCGGCCAGCACCAATGCCAACTCCAGCGGTTCGACGGCGTGCTGCAGTGTCAAGCGGATGGGGCACACGGTGGCTTGACCGGCTTTCACGTCGATGGAGGCGTCATCGATGTCGATCTTGAGTTTCTCCAGTTGGCCTTGCTTCAAGGCATGGTGCAGGAAGTTCTGCAGCCCGGCTCGGTCCAGCCCGTCGTCACCCTGATAATCCGAAGAGATCGTGGCCATCACACCATCCAGATCCACTTGCAGCATCGCCGTTCGCCATTGGGCGACGGTGGCCTTGATGGGTGATTCGGGCTCAGCGGATGCACACGCGCTGGCCAGCCACAGCAGGCACAGCAGCCATCGGAAGATCGTAGCGAGGTTGTTCGTCATGACTTCTCTCGTGATTCGAAGCGGCAACGCTCTTGATCGCGCAGCCTAAGTGTGTGATCAGATGAAAGCATCGTCACACGGTCCGGCCGACTGCCCCCCCGTGGGCAGATCGTTCTTTACGGTGCAATTGCCTGGTTCCACTCCACCACCCGTTTCGCCATGGCCCGGGCACGAAGGGGCATGCTATCGGCCAGGTTCCGGGACTCAGTCGGGTCCGTTTCGACGTCGAACAGTTCGATTTGACGACCATCGGCGTTACACAGCAGTTTCCAACGATCCTCGCGCATCGCGAGATCGGGCAGATCCGCCATCCCTGCGAATTCCTTGAAGTCGGGCGGCCGGCCGAAGAAAACCGGTGCGAGACGGGAATCGGCGGTACGGCCCAGGAGCGTGTCGAGAAGGTCCTGGCCGTCGAACGCCACGTCTTCCGGCGCGTCGACACCCGCCAGCCGCAGGAGCGAGGGCACCAGATCCATCGCGGTGAGCAGCGAGGTGGCGTTCCGCGATCCCGCTCGGCCGTTCGCGATCCTGCCCGGTCCCCAGACGATCAGCGGCGATCGGATACCACCCTCGTACAGCGTGCCCTTGCAGCCTCGCAACGGCCAGGGCCGGCGATCGATCGTTTTCGGGTCCGCTCCGTTGTCGGAACACAGCAGGATCAGCGTGTTGTCCCGCAGATGCGGCCGGCTCCGGATGTAGTCGAACAGCGGCGCAAACTGAGCGTCCATCTCCTCCAGCACGGCTCGATAGTTGTCGGGCGTCTTACCCCGCCAATTGGCCACCGACGGAAACCAGGGACCGTGGACGTCGTCGGGCCAGAGATTGACGTAGAACGGCTTGCCGGACGCCTCGGCACGAGCGATGAAATCCATCGCCGCGTCGACGAACCCGCCGGTGATCGTAGACCGCATCCGCCATTGGACCGGGCCGCCGAGGCGTTCGGCGTCCTCCCAAATCCTCCGCGGCTCGTCCCAGCCCGGCCGCATCGTCAAAGGCAGGAGTTTCGGCCCCATCCCCTCGAAATTCGTCAGCGATTCGTCGAACCCGTAATCGGTGATCGGCGGCGCGGCGTCAACGTCTCGCTGGCCACCCATGTGCCACTTGCCGAAATGGCCGGTGGCGTAGCCGGCAGCCTGCAGGATCCGCGGCAGCATGGGCGCGCGGGGATCGAGCCAATCCGCCATGCCGCGACGGCGGTTGTTCGCAGCCGAATCCAAAAAGGACGTGATGCTCCATCGCTGTGGGTACTGGCCGGTCGAGATCGCAACACGAGAGGGCGAGCAGATCGGCGAATTGACGTAGAATTGTTCGAAGACGATTCCCTCCGACGCCAACCTGTCGATGGCGGGCGTTCGCACGCGATCTTCGCCGAACGCCGGCAGATCGGGCCAGCCGAGATCGTCGACGAATACCAGGATCACATTGGGCCGCGGCTCCTGCGGAACGGACACGGCGGAATCCGGGCACTCGACCGCAGAGCCAACTGCGACGGCTCCGGACCCGACCCACAACAACCATCCAAGAAATCCAGTTCGCTTCATCATGGCGTCCTTTGCTTTGGTGAAAAGTCTTCTACCAGACAGTGGGAAACACGCCGATCCGAAGCCTCGTGCATCCGTAGGGCACGAGCGTGATCGGTTCGGGCGTTCCGCCGCGCGGGAATCTAGCGGGGCTCCACGGCAGGGGCCCCGCCTCATCGTGATACTTGCCCCAGAGCGGATTACGGACGCCGTACGCACGCAGGGCTATCGGGGCCGCGTCGATGCTCCAAGGCTCGGACGACACGCCGGCGGCGGACATCTCGACGGCGAACTTCCGCGCCACCGTCGCCTCGTCCGACCGAATGTCCCGCTCAAACAGGGCGAAATTCCACGGCGATTCCGAGCGCACTTCCCAGACGCCGTTGGTCTCGGTCCAGCACTCCTCCATCCGCAGCGCGAACACCAGCGGACCGCGCAGCACGCTCACGCCGTTTTCGTGGCCCCGCTCGAAACGGACTCGCATCGGCAGACGCAACTCCACGACGTCGCCGTCGGTCCACACGCGATCAACCGACGCCATGGCGCCGGGCGGAAGCACGCCCCGCCACGGCTGGCCGTTGACGGCTAGCGAGGGGGATTCGCACCATTCCGGGATCCGCAGGTGCAGGGGAAAACGCACCGGGGCGTCCGCGCCGACAGTCAACCGGATATCCTCCCCAAAGGGATACTCCGTGTCGGTCTCGATCGCGACGCGAGCCGAACCTGCCACGAAGGTCTCGACTCGGTTGGGCGCGTAGGCGGCGGCCGCGAGGCCGCCGTCCAGGGAGGCGAACCACAAACGGGCCGCGAACTTGGGCCACGCCTGGTGCATGTTGCAGGTGCAGCACGGATATCCGGACAGCAGGCCGAACAAATTGCCAGTCCACGGGTAATTCGTGAACTTGTGCGGGCTGTGGGTGCATGAGATCTGGTTGGCTTGCTGGAAATACTGCCGGCCCATGTAATCCGTCCGGGCTTGCGCCGGCAACGCATTGAACGCGATCCGTTCGAGACGATCGCCGAAACGGGCGTCGCCGGTGATCTCGAAACAGGTTTCCAGCGAGAACATCGCCTCCGAGATCGTACAGAACTCGGTGCCGCGAGTCGGATCGGTTCCGGCCATGCCCTCGTCGCCGCCCCAGAGGCCGTGCGGTTGCCCGTGATGGACGTGGATATCCTGCCAAGCCATCGCGAATATGTCCGACATCGAACGAGCCTGAGCCAGTTGCCCGAACACCGCCGGATACTTCAACGCCTGCGCCAGGTTCACGGTGTGATAACCGTCGTCGGACCCGTGATGCTCGTTGAAACGGCGGCGCGGCACGCGGTCGCGAGCTTCGAAATCCTCGATCCACGGATGCGTCTGCCGGATGAGCAGGGCGGCCAGATCGAGAAGAAAACCCTCGCCGGTGACGTTGTACAGCCAGAGGACGCTCATGACGTTGTCGCCGCCGCGCTGTCGCGCCCACCAGGACCCGCTCGCCGGATTCGCCGGATCGTGCAGCGGCCGATGCGGCAGTTCGTCCATCTGGTATCGGAAGTACCGCGTCATGCACTCGATCACCCGGCAGTCGCCAGTGGCCAGATAGTGCTGCTGAAGGATCTTCAACATCACCATGCGCGGCCACCAGTCTTCGGCGTCTTCCGTCTGCGCCCCGGCGGGTGGCGGCCGCGTCCGCTCAGCGGCCGTCCGAGCTGACGGGCCAATCTGCCCATTCGGCCTCTGGTTGGCCAGCGTCCATTCGATCCATCGCGCCGCCTTCGCTTCCAGATCCTCCCGGCCGAGCAGCTTTGCCAGGGGGTACAGCCCGTCGATCCAATAGGGGCCCCTCTCCCACGCGTCGCCATCCCCGCCGAGCCACGCGTTGCGCTCGCCGCACACCTCCGCGTACAACTCGTCGAGGCGCCCGGCCATCCCTTCGGCCATGATCTCCAGTTGCCGTAACAGCCAACCGCGCGGCGCGATCGAACCCAGCGGCAGCTCCGCCAGCGGCTTGGCCGCCAGCGGTGGGCGGTTGAAATAGACGCCGCGCGGCAGGGCGGATTCCGCCGCCAGATTGCCGGCACCCATGATCGTCGCACAACCGCACAACGCAACGATTCCGCCGCGCGCCAGAGCCATGAATCCGGTCGGCTGATTGATCTTCGGGCCGCTCCGATCGTTCGTCATGTCCGGACCACACTCGAAGTAAAGAGATTGGAAAACGCTCTTTCCACGCAGGGTATGTATAGACGGGAGAAACTGGCGAGTCAAGGTGGCGCGCGAGGGCCCTCCGAGCCGCTTGCCCTGTCGGCAGAAAGACACAGAACGATGAAGACGACAAGACCGATCCAGCGTTTGGTTCCGTTCATGTTGTTCCCCTCTTGGCGGATGTCAGCCAGCGGTCGATTTGGTTCGCGAACGCTTGCCGGTCCTTCACGGTGAAACTCGACGGACCCCCGCCGATCTGGCCACCCCCGCGCAGTTCGTCGAACAAGTTCCGCACGGCAAGCCGCTCACCAACGTTGGCATCCGTGTACAATTCGCCGCGGGGATCGAGAGCCTGACCGCCCTTGGCGACCACTTGAGCGGCCAGTGGGATGTCGGCCGTGATGACCAAATCACCCGGCCGGACCAGTTCGACGATGTGTCGGTCGGCCACGTTCATGCCCGAGGGGACGACGATGCTGTCGACAAATTCGGAGCGTGGCGTACGCAGCGCCTGATTGGCGATCAGGGTCACCTTGGTCTGCGTCCGCTTTGCAGCCCGATACAGCAATTCCTTGATCTCGCCGGGGCAGGCGTCAGCGTCCACCCAAATCTGCATGCTCGAAATCCCTCGTCTGCAAGCTTTGACAATCTTCCTGATCTGGAATCTGCCTTGAAAAAGATCCTCGCCGCCGCCCCCCCACCGGTCCCGCACCGGTGGAAGCCCGGTTTGGCAACCAACGTTCGTGGTGAATTCCTTGATCCATCATTGGTGAATTTACGTGGTTTGTGGCCCGCGTGCGCCGAACGCGGGGCCTGGCTGTTGAAATTCCTGATCCATCATGGTGGATTTACGTGGAAGAGCAAGAGGCCAAGGACGGTGATTCAGTTTTGGCTGCTTGACAGGCACGCTGGACCCAAGTAGCTTTGAACCGGCGCCCGTGCTGATGACGATCCATCAGGGCCTGATGACGATCCATCAGCGCGACTTCCGCGTCTTTCCTACCGTGCCGAGGCACGGACCAACGCACCCCAACAAGCTGGCGTTCATCGTCACTTCGCCAAACTCCGCCGATCCGGCTGGATGAAAGGAAACGAGCATGGATAAGTTATTCCTGGGGACGGTCTTGTTGTTGTTTGGTTCCGGCACATTGATCGCCGAACAGATCGATCGGGCTACGCTGGACTCCTGGTCAGCTCCGTATCGCAACTGGCACTATTATCCATCGCACGTCATTCCAGCGGAGCCGAATATTCCGGGCTACGAGGCGTTCAGGAATACCGACGTGCCGTGCGTGTACCAACTGCCAGACGAGCTCGACAAGTGGTATATGAGTTTCATCGGCTTCGACGGCCAGGGCTACAACTCGTTTGTCGCCGAAAGCACCGATTTGGTACACTGGACCAACCCGCGGCTTGCGATGGGCTTCGGCAAACCGGGCGAGTTCGATCACGGCGGCAGGGTGATCGGAGCGTTCCTGTACGAGTCTTACGATATCAAGGCGCCTCGCGTGTTGAAAATGCGCGATGGCAAGTACTGGACGCTGTACGGCTGCTACCCTCGACAAGGCGGCTATGAACTGCGGCCCGGTTACGAGGGCGTTGCTTCCAGCGAAGATGGGCTGACCTGGAAGCGAGCCAAGGACGATTACATCCTGTCGGTGCACGAGCCGGAGGTGGGAAGTTGGGAAAAAGACTGCATCTATCAACCCTGGCTCGTCGAACACGAAGGGCGGTTCTACAACTTCTACAACGCGGCGCAGGGCGGCATCGAGCAGATCGGACTGGCGACGTCGACGAATCTGATGGACTGGACTCGCCACGCCGGCAACCCCATCGTGCGAAACCGACCGGGCGGGTATGACGAGCGTTTCTGCGCCGACGGCAAGGTCTTTCGCGCAGACGATCACTGGGTGATGTTCTATTTTGGCGTCGGCAAGGGCGGAGCGCACATCATGGCGGCCTTTTCTCGGGATCTGGTGAATTGGACAGCACATCCCGAACCCCTGTACAAGGCCGGCGGACACCCCGACGGGCTCGATAAAACGTATGCCCATAAGATCTCGCTGGTCTATCACTCGGCCAGCGACACGTTCTACATGCACTATTGTGCCACCGGTAATGCGGGACGCGGGATCGGGCTGATCACCAGCAAACCGTTGAACCGTTGAACATGTTGAC
The DNA here is from genome assembly GCA_007695205.1 of Planctomycetaceae bacterium. Lineage (GTDB taxonomy): Bacteria > Planctomycetota > Planctomycetia > Pirellulales > Pirellulaceae > SKKK01. Next base: position 2,319 of record REEF01000520.1, on the reverse strand, counting down.
GATCGTGGTCGTCGTCTCGATGGTCATCACGGTCGGCGGGTTGGCCCCTTCGACGCGAGATGAGCGGGACGGTGATGACGATCTGATCGCTGAACGGGAATCATTGGAGGTTCGCGTCGAGTACGGCAGACCAACTGGCCACTGGAACGCTGCAGATGAGCTTGGAATTGGCTCCGCTTGGCCATCGCATCGACCTGCTGGCGATGCCAAAGCATTGCATGTTTTTCCGATGTTTCGCGCGAGGGTTCTTGCTATTGGGTTACAATGTGCGTTAAACTGTTGGAGCGATGCCGTGGTTGCGTGACATGTTCGTCCCATCGAGAAAGACGCTTGTATGAGCTTTGCGAAATGGCTGATGAGTTTGGTCTCGACTCGGGGAAAGACACTTTCCATGTACCGAAGCGGAATGGCCAAGGCAAATCGTCGCGACTACAAGGGGGCGATCGCGGATTATTCGGCGGCGATCGAATCGCCTGAGATTCCGCCCGACGTCAAGGCGATGGCGATCTACAATCGGGCCCTCGCCTACTCGGCGATTCACCAGGACGACAAAGCGGCAGACGATCTTGCGACGGTCCTGGCCACGCCGGATTTGCCTGAAAACATTCGGACAGCAGCCCATCAGCGACGGGAGCGGATTCGACGGCGGGGCGAGGAAGACGCAGACGCTTGAATCCGACGGTTCGGTCGGTTTGATCGATCGTTGGGGACGGCCCGATGATCACCTTGTCAAGGTCGAAAAAGTGGCCCTCCTTGACCGCCGATCGCGGCCAGTCGATGACGTGCAACCCTTCGAGCACCAGCAATCCGGGTTCGATCTTGCGAATCAGCCGCGCGTCGAATTCCAGCTCCTGCCATTGCCCGTCATCATGCAGCGCGAAATCCGCGATTCGGCGGTCCTCTTCCACCTCGGCCGCCGCGCTCGCGGCCCCGACGGCCCGCCTCTCCGAGAAGGTCCGCAGCAGGAGGACAATCGGTGTGCCCTGGCCCAGCGTTGTCGAAGTGGATCGTGTGGCTGGTGAAAGACCGTGCGAGAAATCAAAGCCTCACTCGGCCTGAACACCGAACACAAGGCCTGCCCCCGGCGGAGCCAGGCCCAGTACATGCCCTTAACAGCTCTATCGCAATCAGCCTAACCCCAACGCTGCCTTCAGGCACGCGTCCAGCTTGCTGATCGTTTCGGCGGACAACCTGCCGATGCGTTCCTGCAAGCGATCTTCGCTCATCAGCGTCAGCAGGTAGCCGGAAATCAGACAATCCCGTGTACGCTGGATGTTCATGGTTCCTCCGGCTCATCAAGTCCGTCGCCGGATACCAATTCCAAAGCTTCATCAGCCAGCGAGTCGATCTCCTTGGTTGTCCAGGGACTGTAGTCCAACGTGTCTTCGTAGACGCTTTGGCTCAGCAGAACGTACTTCTTTCCGCCTGCTTCGATTCTCACCGCTTCGCCTTGCTCGGCGGCATTCAGTTGTTTCACGGTCAATTGCATGAGTCGACTCCCGCTTGTTAATCACCATGCCCCGCTACTGATTTCCCGTTAGGCAGCAATCGCAGGCAGGAGGCGTCCTGTTCCGCCCGCCCACTGCCGATAGTATACCACGTCCTGCTACGGAAGGGCAGTGAATGTAGCGGCTAAGCGTCCAGCAGCGCCAGGTGATCCAACAACGGTTCGAGCAGGAACCGATGGTGCTCCATCACGTGACCGCGAAGGGCTCGCTTTACGGTGCCGCGTCAAATCGCGCAGTTGCCGCTGCCCACGTTCCGACACGAAGCTGCTCCTGATCAGCCCGCAGGCCAGCAAGCGGGCAGGCTAACGGATCGATTTCGTAGCCCCTCTTGATCAATACGGCCCACGTGGAAAGTGAACCGGTACGCGGGCCATCCGCACGCCAAATAAGACCCCCGTCCCCTTTTTGTCGACGCCCCATGCGGCCCCAGATACGAGAGGGGCTCACTATCATGGCCATGTGGCTACTCCCGGCGTGGCGGAGATATCGTAACGATCTCCCGCAGCATCGAAGCCCTCGCCAAGCAGTGTCCGGTCGAACGAGAAGGCAGCCGTGGTGTGCTCATCCGCGGAAAGGGGGCCGTCCGGAACGTCGAAATCGTGATCGTACCGCGCCACACGTGAAATGCGCCAATCGCGAATGTTCGATTCGGCCGGGTAACGGCCATCCGCAGAAACCCGAATCTGAAAGGGCCATTGGTGCTCGACCGGTACACGGATCGACTTGTCGTCTCCCAGCCGGTCCTCGTTGCTGATGCCGATGCCCCGGGAAACACGCTTGCCATCGATGTAGATTCGCAGCCAGTCATTCC
>REEF01000158.1 GCA_007695205.1 Planctomycetaceae bacterium | reverse complement strand
CGGCGCTCCAGCAGTCGAAGGTGGACACAAAGCCGTTGCCATCAGCGAATCCTCCAGTCATTCCAAGCGTCGCTAACTTCCCGTATTCTAGGAAATCCGCGCAGTGATTCCTAGCTGTACCCCGTCACTTCGCGATCGGTTGCACACACCGCACGATTATCCACGTCGGGAAAGAGTTTTCCACCCCACGTTTCTACTGCTTGGCGCCCGGCTGGCAAGAGTTAGCTGTAAACCCTGGTACTACAGGGCTTTGCGTACGCTGGATGCCGGGGAAAAAGGACAGAATTGGGTGTCGCGGATCTCCAATAACGCCGATGGTCTGAAAGATCAGGGGGGCAGCTTCGGACGCGGCCGGTTAAGGGTGCGTACCAAGATGTATTCCGAGTCCTCGTGGATCGTCTCGAAATGATCCGGGTGATCCGAGATCCAGCCGTGAAACCTGGCGTACCACCGCTTTGCCTGCGGGTCGCGGGGGCGAGCGACGACGATCGTCACCCGCTGGTCGTCCAGATAGTCGAGCAGCGCCGCATGGTCGGGCAGCCACAGCGGACGGCAGACGTCGAACTGACGGCGCGAGCCGAGGAATGGGTAGTACCGATAGTCGCACACCGCGATCCGCTCGCGGTCCGGGTCCAACTCCGCCACCTGCGCATACACCCCGGTCCGAAAGAACCCGTCGTAGTGGGCGACGTAGTCCCGGTGCCAGCGCTGGCCCAACGCTTGGCATCCCCAGGTGGCCGCGAGCGACAAACCAACCAGTATGACGACCGTGGCACTGCGGCGGTATCCCAGCGGCGGTGACGCGGCCAGGGCGACGAGCACAACAGCCAGGAAGAGGTTCACGGCCAGCAGCAGCACTTCGACGCTCACCAGCGGCTGCAGGTGGACGTACCATTGGTAGACGACCGCCACGGCAGCCCCGGCGAAGACGCCGCCGCGCCAAGTACGCCACGCTACTCGCCGCACGGCAGCCAGCCGCGGTGTTGGCGCTTGCTCAACCCCCGGTCCGCCATCACCAACCGCCCGCGATCGCCACCTCGCGACTCCGCCGGCCAAGTCGTCCACCATCACGGCCAGACCCACCACCGCCAGGCTGAAGAAGCACAAACCCAACCGGAGCGGATGGTACTTCGACCGGAGCATGTCCAGCGCGCCGGGTGCTGTCTCGACGATGTTCGGCGTCGCGACCAACACCAGTGCGGCCAACGCCAGAACGCCGACCAGCCACCAGCGCCGCAGCGCCGCCAAACGTGCCCGGCGGCCTGGCAGTGACGCCGAAAGCCCGAGCCAAACAAGCATGGCCGGTAGCAGCAGGAACGCCGCCCCATGGATCGGTCCACCCGCGCTGGCGACCGCCTCGGCCAACATCGGCCACACTTCCGTCCGCCCGCTCTGCAACAGCGTGCTGGTGTGGCTGTCCGGACGCAGTTCCGACCAGACGTCCGCCGGATCGCCGAAGCCCTTGGGAAACAGCGGGGCGCCGGTCACCCAGAAGTTGCGCGCGTACCAGTACCCGCCCCAAACCGCCATGCCCGCCACGCCCCACACAGCCGCTTTCCCGGCATCGGTCCAGCGTCGGCGGGCCAACAGCACCAGCAGCAACCCGGCCCCGGCCACGGCAGCGTAGCCCAGCGCGTAGTACTTCACGCCCGCCAGAAGCCCCGCGGCGGTCGCTCCCAACGCCGCATCAGCCCACTGCCGACGCCGCAGGTAGCGGAGGCTGTAGACCAACGCCGTCAAGAACAATGCGGCCGCCGCCACGTCGTTTTCCGCCGAGACGATCTGCCGGACCGTAGCTTGCGTCGCCGCGACCGCCATCCCGGTCAGGTGGCACACGGCCGGCGATAGACGCAACTGCTTGGCCAATTCGACGGCCGCCACCACCAACAGAACCGTCGCCGGTACGTTGTTCAACGCGAATAGGAAATCGCCCGAGAACGGAGCGACGCACCACAGCCCGATCAGCCCGTTGTTCGCCGGGACGTACCAGAAGGCACAGTCGGGCACGTACAGCGTCCTCTCACGCAGCCAATGGTCCATCAGCGGCAGGTGATAGGCCAGCGAGTCCCAATCGCGCGGAAAGGCCGTCAAGCCGTCCAAAACCAGACGTGCGCCCAACAACGCCGCCAAGACTCCCCAAGCCGCGGTCCAGCACATGCAAAGTAGGTTGGGTCTCCGACCCGACCCGGTCGGGACAGAGTCCCAACCTACTAGAATCCGCGACCATCCTGATTCCCGATGGACGCCGTGCCGATCCCGTGCTTCGGCCAACAGGCACCAACCGAGCAAACCCGCTGAGACCGCCGCGACGCTCGCCAGCAGCGCCGCCGGTGTCAGCCCACCGACGGAACCCAGCGCCATCCCCGCACCCGCCACGATGGCCCAGCCGATGATCAGGGCATGGATGACCCGTTGTCGCGCACCGTCGCCGGGAAACCATCGGCCACCCATGCGCCACACGGCGACGGCCAACAGCCCGTTGACCAACAGCCACACCAGTCCCGCCACGGCGTCGTTCATGCGATCACCCGCCCGACGTCTTCCCAGCCGCCGCGCGCTCTCCCTGCCCCGAATAGTAACGCCACCCGAAGAAGCCCCCCGCGCCGATGATGGCCAAGACGAACAACCAGCCCAACACGGCCAGCCACGATCGCCCGATCGCCTGAGGCGAGGTTATCGGCAGCCGGTCCGCGCGGATCCGCAGATCTGTCAAGCAGATGCTGACCGCCACAGGAACATCGTGCGTGTTCGCCGAGATGCGCAGCGTTTTGACATCCCCCGAGCCGACCGGCGCGCGATGGAACTCCACGAATTCGTCGCTCAGCCCCTCGGCCACCGAGAACAACAGCTCCGAGCCCACGCGGCTGATGCGCAACTGCCCCCGCCGCTCCGTGGCCTCGTGGAACCGCTCATCCAGGACCCGTTGGTCATCCTTGTCGACCCGGGCCATCAACGCCAGAATCCGGGGGTCGCCGTTCGGCCGAACCAGATGGGCCAAGGTCATCGCCTGCTGGTCGTCCGACTCGATCCGGCCCCATAGCTTGACGCCCGTACCCAGGCCGCTGTCCGGCGTCTCGGCAGCCAGCAACTGGTACCCGACCGTGATCTCGAAATCGCCCGAGATCTGGAACTGAGGGGTCACGCCCACCGCGCCGGGTTCCGGCCGCTTGGCCCGCAACGCGATCCGCAGCCCGTCCGGAGCCTGCTGGAACACCCGAGCCGCATCGGGGCCGAATTGCCCCAGCGCCGGATGGATCGCCCCGCGGCGGAAGTCCTGATAGAACTCGTCCCGCATCTGCCCCAGCACCGGAGCCAGAAGCAAAACAACCAAAGTAGCATTCGTCATCCTACGTGCCTCCCAACAAACCCATCATTCCCTTGCCCACTCCCCGTTCGGCGCGGGTCTCCCCCCGTTCGGCGAGGGTCTCCGACCCCGCCGGACGCCTCGACCGTAGGTCTCCTTTCCCACCGATGTC